>NZ_ACQT01000007.1 GCF_000175235.1 Acidovorax delafieldii 2AN
GCTGCGCAGCAAGGCCTGGCCGGCGGGGACTTCGCCAAAAACGGTGATGCAGATATTGAGCGGGCCTTGCGTGGTGTCGCCGCCGACCAGTTCGCAGCCGTGCGCATCGGCCAGGGCCAGCAGCCCGCGCGAAAAACCCGCGAGCCACGCCTCGTCCACGTGTGGCAGCGCCAGCGCCAGCGTGAAGCCCAGCGGCCGGGCGCCGCAGGCGGCAAGGTCGGACAGGTTCACGGCCAGGGCCTTGTGCCCCAGCGTCTCGGGCGACACGTCGGCAAAGAAGTGGCGGCCCTGCACCAGCATGTCACTGGAGACGGCCAGGTGCATCCCGGGCGCGGGGGCCAGCAGTGCGCAGTCGTCGCCCACGCCCAGGGCGGCGCGCTGCACAGGGCGCGTGAAGTAGCGTGCGATCAGGTCGAATTCACCCATGGACCGAGCATAGGCCATATGCCAGCACTATTGCTGCAGCTCGGCGACAGGGCCATAGTGGCCGCCCCATTGGCTTGTTTTGTCCGGAGGTCGTATGAGTCGTGTCTCTCGCATCGCAGCCGTTGTGGCGGCAACTTCTGGTGTGCTTTTGGCCGCCGCGCTGCCCGGGGCCGCCTGGGCGCAGGGGGCCAATCCCTTTGTCGGCAAGTGGACCGTGACATGGGACGGCAAGAGCCGGCCGCAGCAGGCAAATCTGGAGATCACCGAGTCGGGCGGCACCTGGAAGACCCTGGGCGCCAAGAGACTTGATGCCTGCATCTGGCCTGCGGCGCCCATCGAGGTGCGCAGCGCCGGTGCCAAGGAAATGGTGTTCACCATTCGGTTTTCCGAGGCGCTGCAGGGCTGCAAGGACAGCGAGGTGAAGCTGACGCAGCAAGATGACGGCCGCGTCACCGGCGAGCGCAGCGGCAACCGGGATCTGACGCTGACGCGCAGATAGCGCCGCACTGCGGGCGCGCCGAGTCTCGTCTACAGTGGCTGGCCACGAAAGCGCTGCGCCGCCTGCCGGCTCACTTCGGCCAGCAACTGCTCCTTGCGCTGGCGCTCGCGCAGCCAGCGCGCGTCATTCTGGCCCGCTTCGGCCTCGGTGCGCAGCATGTGCATGGCGTTGGCGGCGCCGTGCATGGCGGCGTGGGTGGCGATCTGGTCCATGGTCATGCGAATATGGTCGCGCAGGGGCATGTGGCTGCCGGTGGAGGGGTCCACATACACGGCGTCCATGCCGAAGCGGCAGGCCTGGAAGCGGTTGTAGGTGTAGACGAGGTAGTCGTCCTCCTGCGGCATGAACGGCTGGTCGGCCAGGAACCAGGCCCCCAGCGACTGCACAAAGCCCGCCAGCGCGGCGGCGCGCTCGATGGTCAGCGGGGTGTCGAACACGCGGATCTCGATGGTGCCGAACTCGGGCTTGGGGCGGATGTCCCAGTAAAAGTCCTTCATGCTCTTCACAACCCCGGTGTGCGTCATCTTGTTGAAGTACTCCGTGAAGTCGTCCCACGTCAGGGCAAAGGGGGCACGGCCCGACAGCGGAAAGGCGAACACCGAGTTCAGCCGTGCCGAGTCGAATGCCGTGTCCTGCCCCTGCACGTAGGGGCTCGACGCCGACAGCGCGATGAAGTGCGGGATGTAGCGCGACATGCGGTGCAGCATGAGCAGCGCGGCATCCGCATCCGGGCAGCCAATGTGCACGTGCTGGCCGAAGATGGTGAACTGCTTGCTCAGATAGCCGTAGAGCTGCGAGAGCTCCTGAAAGCGGGGCTTGTCGTAGATGCGTCGCTCATGCCATTGCTGGAACGGATGGGTGCCTCCGCCCACCACGGCGATGTTCAGCTTGTCGGCGCTGCGCACCAGTGCATCGCGGATGGGGCTGAGCTGCCCCAGCACTTCGCTGGCCGAGTGGCAAATGCCGGTCGAGACCTCGATCATGCTGTTCGTCATCTCGGGCACCACGCTGCCGGGCAGGGGCACCTTGCGCATCAGGCGCAGCATGTCTTCGGCATAGGGGGCCAGATCGTAGTCGTGGGTGTTGACGAGCTGCAGTTCCAGCTCGACGCCCAGCGTCAGGGGCTCGGAATGGTGAAAGGCTTCAAGGCTCACTGGTATCTCCATTGCCGCCGCGCGAAAGCGGGGCCCAGGGTTTCGAACTCTCGCCTGCGCGGTAGACCGCCACGGTGGCGATCACCGCGCCCAGCACTTCCATGAGCAGGATGGCGGGCAGCGCCACGCGGGAGATCAGGTGCCCCGTGGAGGGCGACGCCACCACGAACTGCGACGCGATGAGCAGGGCGATCGACGACATGGGCGTCATGGCGCAACCCACCCACAGCGCCTGTCGCCAACTCGCGCCGCTGCCCACGTTGCCCAGGCCCACGCCCACGGCCTTGGCGAGCAGGCGCACGGCAATCAGCGCCAGCACCACGCCGGCGACGGGCCCGCTCCAGTCGGCCTGTGCCGCCACGGTGGAAACCAAAACGAACATCAGCATGGTGAGCAGCGATGAGGCGTTGCCCAGTTGCCGCGGCCAGGCCCAGGGGCGTGGATTGAGTTGCTTGAGCAGCATGCCGCCCAGCAGGGCCGCCAGGGGAGCAGAGCCCCCCATGTGGGCTGCGACGGCGGTGCCCGCGGCGATGAGGGCCAGCAGCAGCATGGAGGTGTTCTCGCTGGTCGGGCTCATGAAGCGCAGGGCCATGCGCAGCAAAAGCGACAGGACCGCGGCCACGATGATCGACACGCCCAGCACCACGACCACCGGGTACACGGTGTCCATCAGCGTGATGCTCTGGCGGTTGATCTGCTCGGCGCGTGCGCTGCCCAGCGTCAATGCATACAGCGTGGACAGGGTGGCCAGAACGATGGCACGCTCGGTGACGGGGCCGGCGGCGCGGGTGTCGGCCACCACGCGCGTCAGCACGGCGGGCGACGCGGCCAGGGCCACCAGAGCCAGAGGGCCCGCCACGCGCGTGGGCACGTCCAGCCATACCAGTACCCAGTAGACGGCGAAGTAGGTCAGCGCCGATTCGGCAATGCTCTGCACGAGCACCATGGGGTTGTGGCGAAACCAGCGCAGTGGAATGCGCGCGCCGCACTCGAACAACACAATCGAGACGCCCAGCTCCAGAAGGAACAGCCCGATGCCTTGCAGCGGCCATACCGCGCCGCTGAAGCCCGCCAGCCCCGCAGCCGTGCCCACCAGCGAATAGCCCACGACCTTGGGCAGCCCCGTGTGCCGCTGGCACAGATACCCGGCCACTGCGGCCACCGCCAGCAGCAGCGACCATTGCACGGTGGGCAATCCGGCCGAAGGGCGCAGCCACTGCGCCCAGAAGCTCAGGATGTCATTCATGTCTTGGATCCTCTTCATCAGACGGGCTGTAGCCCGGTGGGGGGAAGGCAGGGCACGGCGGCTGGCCGCGTGGTGGTCCTTCCCGGCAGTGGGCAGAATTTACATGCGGAAACGTTAAGCGCCTGTAGGACAGGAGCGTTCGTGTCTTCGCAGGCGGAGTGCCCGAATTGCCCCGAATCAGCTGGCCTGGCGAGCAGGCAGAAAAAAACTCAGGGGCGCGTTGCGCACACGGCGGCGCATCGCCGCGTAGATGCGTGACCGATCCACGCCGCTCACGTCGTGGGCGCGCAGGGCCAAGCGAAAAGCCAGATAAAAACTCACGCCTACGTTCAGGGCACCCAGCAGCGGAAGCGTGGCAACCGCCCACCAGAATGCGCCCAGGTGCAGGATGCTCCAACCCAGCGAAGCGGTGGCAGCGCCGATCTGGCCCGAAGACAGTGTGACATGGCGGACGTCGAGGCCCAGTCCGAAAAACCCTGCAAACGCGGGGACGAGGCCGAGCATGAAGCCCAGCGAAATGTTGGCAGCCAGGCCGGAAAGGTTCTCGCGCAGGAAGCGCGCCCAGCGCGCCGCGCGCTCCTTGCCCAACCACGCCGTGACGCGCGGGTTGTAGTGCATGGCCGAGTCGAGGCGGTGCAGTACGAACCAATTCTCGGTCCAGCCCGCGATGATGCTCGATGCGAACAACAGCACCCCCGTGAAGGCGGCGAACAGCAGCGATGGCCCGAGCAGGTGCAGCGATGCCAGCACGTGTGCGGCCTCGTCTGCACTGACGGCGGGCGATCCCTTGGCCCAGCCGATGGCCAGCGCGAGGCACAGCACCAGCGGAAACACCACCAGCACGTTGCCCAGCACGGCGGCCACCTGCGAGCGCACCAGGTGCGTGATCTCGTCCACAAAAGACTCGATGGCATCACCGGAGACCAGTTCCTTGAGTTTGGCTGCCATGGCGGGCGCCGTCATGGCCGGCTGCTTGGTGGCCACGGTGAAATGCAGCAGCTGAACCAGCACAAAGCTCAGCGCGTAGTTCAGCCCTGCCCAGAAGCCGCCCCAGAATGCCGAGAGGGCCAGCGCATACAGCGCAAACTTGACCAGTGTGGTGAAGGCCATCACGGCCCCGCCCCCGGCCGCGTTCCTCACCATGGCGAGGTATTCCGCCCGGGTGCGCGTGATGTAGTACTCGCCGGTTTCGGCGCTGCGTTCGGCCACCTTGGCGGCCAGCAGCGATGAGTTGGTGGCCACCAGGGCGCGCAGGCTGCGCCGCTCTTGCCCCACCGCCACAAGGTGCGCCAGCAAGCGGGCGGCAGTAGCGGCGGGCTCGGCCGCAAGCAGGCAGTCCAGCAGATCACGCACCCGCAGGATGCGGGCATCCAGCTGGCGCAGGCGGAAGACGAGGTCCACCGAAATGCCGTTGTCCTCGAAATGGCTGTACACCGTGGCAGCGGCGGCACGGCACGCTTCCAGCCGGTCCTGCAGGCGCTGGGTGGCCTCGTGGAGCCGTTCGGGCGTGCGCAGGGCATGCAGCACTTCCACGCGAAGGCTTTCCACGTCGCGGATCAGCGCATGGAAAGGCTGCGCCTCGCGGGCGGATTCGCTCATGCGAAGGCGCATCCCAGGCGCAAAACCGGTCGAGAGAATCTGGCCCGCGCAGTAGGTGATGGCGTCGAGCAAGGCACGTTGCCAGGGCGAGGCCCCTTGCGAGGAATCGGGCACCAGCACCGCAGCCAGTCGTTGGAGTGTTGCGTCGTCCAGAGCGGCAAGCCATTTCGCATCGAAGGCGCCAGGCAGGGCCAGCACGAACAGCTCGGATGCATCGATGGTTTCCGGGCTGCGCGGCAGCAGCTTGTTGCGTATCTGCTCTGCCGCCTCGCTCAGCAGGGCGGTGCCCCGTGCAAAGCCGAAGTCGGCCAGCAGGGTGGTGATGTCCACGGAATTCACCAGGGTGGTCCACCACGCCTGCAGCCGGTGCTGGATGTCAGGACGGGCCTCGACCGCCTCGACGAACAGTTGGACGCGGGCCGTGGCGCCGGCCACCGAGTCGGCGGGGCCGCGCACCCATGCGAGAAGTTCGATCAGCCAGACATGCCGCTGCGCCAGACCGGCGTGGGGGTCGAGCGTGGCCAGCAGCTCGGTCAGGTCCGGCGCTTGGCGCTTCAATGCAGCACCCTTCCGCTCAATGGCTGCCCCGCAAGGCCTGGCTGGAGGGCTTCGAGCACAAACAGCGGAACGGGGCAGGGGAAGGGCTCGCCATCTTCAGCCACACAGTGGAAGGTGCCGTGCATCGTTCCACTGGCTGTGCGCAGGCTGCACCCGCTGGTGTACTGGAAAGACTCGCCAGGCTTGAGCAACGGTTGTTGTCCAACCACGCCCAGGCCCTTGACTTCCTCGGTGTGTCCCCTGGCGTCACTGATGATCCAGTGGCGCGAGATGAGCTGTGCCGGCGCCTCGCCCGCATTCGTGAGGGTGATGGTGTAGGCGAAGCGAAAAAGCTCCTCGTCGGGAGAGGATTGCTCCGGCAGATACTGCGGCTGCACGTGCACGTCAAACTGGTACTTTGGCATGAGCGAATGGTAACTGCGACAATCCGGCCATGAGCCGAACCTTTCGCATTGCCCCCTCGATCCTTTCCGCCGACTTTGCACGCCTGGGCGAAGAGGTGCGCAACGTCGTCGCCGCAGGCGCCGACTGGATCCACTTCGACGTAATGGACAACCATTACGTGCCCAACCTTACTTTTGGCCCCATGGTCTGCCAGGCGCTCAAGCCGCATGCCAAGACGCCCGCCGGAGTGCCCGTGCCGGTGGATGTGCACCTCATGATCCAGCCGGTGGACGCCCTGGCGGCGGCTTTTGCCGATGCCGGTGCCGACTACATCAGCTTCCACCCCGATGCGTCGGGCCACGTGCACCGCAGCATCCAGGCCATTCGTGCCAAGGGTGTCAAGCCCGGGCTGGTGTTCAACCCCGCCGAACCGTTGGATGTGCTGGACTGGGTGATCGAGGATATCGACCTCATCCTCATCATGAGCGTCAACCCCGGCTTTGGCGGCCAGAGCTTCATCGATTCAGCGCTTCGCAAAATCGAGTCCGTGCGCAAGCGCATCGATGCGTGCGGCAAGGACATCCGCCTGGAGGTCGATGGCGGTGTCAAAGCCGACAACATCCGGCGCGTGGCCGATGCGGGTGCCGATACCTTCGTCGCGGGCAGCGCGATTTTCGGCAAGCCCGACTACGCCAGCGTGATCAAGGCAATGCGAGGTGCCCTGGCCAGCTGACGCGGTGGGTGCAAACAAAAAAAAGGCCGACAGCAATGTCGGCCTTTTTTGTTGGACGCGCACTGGTCAGCGCGCGTTTTCCTGGTACCAGAAGCGGCGCTTGCGCGGTACGCCCAGCAGGGCGGTGGATTTGCCTGCCTCGATGCCGGACTCCTTCGCGTTGGGGGCGCCGATCACGAATTCCTTCTGCTTGGTCACTTCCGTGGTCGTGCCGTCCGCATTGGTTTGCGTGTAGGTGATGGTCACGAATCCGGCCACGGGGCTTGGTGGCAGTCCGCCGCCATTGAGCTTCTGGCTCGTTGCCGCACGGCAGAACAGGGGCGCCGCGTAGGTGCGTGCCTCGCCCAGGTTGGCCGAGCAGGTTTCGCCCGGAGGTGTCGGCTTGTTGGTCCCGAAGTAGGTCTGCCCACGGAAGGTCGTTGCGGCATTGACGATCTTCTCGCCGGCCGTCATCGGGATGTAGCAACCCGCCGTCATGTCGTCCGTCGTCCCCGATCGGCCGAGCGCTGCCGCCAGGATGGGGGTGAAGCCCGTCAAGGTTCCCTTGGAGATGCGGTCGTCGAAAACGGTGAAGAACCGGTCTGCTCCTGCCGTCGTTGTCTGCAGGGGTTTTTCGCGGTCGCCAGAACCCACTTGCACGGCGGTGAAGGTGCGGGTGGGCACCACGTCGGGGGCGTAGAAGAATTTGCGCGTGTCAGTGCCTGCCAATGACGCCAGTTTGTACATTCCCCAGTTGGCCACGGCGCTCGAAGTGGAGGTTTCCAGATCGATGCGGTAGACGTTGCCGCCCGTGTCCACGGCGTAGGCGCGGTCGGTATAGCCGTCATAGTCGGAGTCGACCAGCGTCACATCGGCAGGAACGCTGCGTGCCGTATCGAACCGCTTGAGCACCGCACCCGTGAAGGCGTCCAGCACGTAGACGGCGTTGCCCATCGTGGTCGTGCCGGGGGTTGAAGCGTCTTCCGCGGCGGCGTCGTAGCCACCGCCCATGATCAGCACGGGGTTGGTGTTCCCCTTGATCTTCGCGACGCGGGCCTCGGACCACGTCTGGCCCAGCACGCTCCAAAGGCTGTCGGAGTCGGTGCTGGACTTTTTCCACAGGAACTTGGGCTGTGCGGGATCGGTCACGTCCAGTGCATAGATGAACCGGCCGCCGCGCCGCATGCCAACGTACATGTACACCTTTTCGTTGGTGCCGTCCGCAGCGACCTTCTGGTAGACGCTGATGGGGCCGTCCACGAAATAGTCCCGTGGGCGGGGCTTGGACGGGGATGTCTCGTCGGGCACGATCGTGGTGGAGATGCGGATTTCTGGTGTGTTGCTGCGCAGTCGCGCGAGCTTGCCGAAATGCTCTTCAGGGATGAATCCCCACAGTTCCTTGCCTGCGTCGGTTCCGGTCTGGTTGCCATTGATGGCGCGCAGCATGCCGTCGTTCGAGCCGTAGAACACCACCACACCCGTGCTGCCACCATAGTTCACCACCGCAGGTCGTGAATGCAGGATGTCGCCATGCACGCTCGGACGGATGGTGGTGGCCGGAGTGGTAGTGGGAACAGGTTCGCCTGCATTGTTGGTGCCGCGGACCCAGTTGATCGTGTTGGCGTCCAGCGTGGATGGCAAGGAGTTGTTCGAGGTCGCGAACTTTGCAGATGCCGTGGTGGCCAGGTTGGTGTTGGCTGCGCAACTGATGCAGGTATAGATGTTGCGCCCAGTCTGACTGGTCGCGTAGGCGCTGCGGATCAGTTGCGCCACCCCCCTTTTTCCACCACTTCGCCGTCGGGCGAGTCGGAGGATGTGGGGGGGGTTCCCATCGGCTCCTTGGTCCAGAACGTGCTCGAAGACGTCCAGAAGGAAATTGCCGTGGGCGAGATGAAGCCCGAAGCGCCGCTGACGGCAGCGTTGCCGTCGGCCCCGGCCAGGAACAGCGTGTCCGTGGGTATGTCGTAGCCGAACTTGTACTGTTTGAGATTACCACGCCAGCGGGGCTGCGAGTCAGGGTCAGGGCGGAACATGCCCATGAACACCTGGTTCTGGTAGGTGCCGCGCGCGTTCACACTGACGGGCAAGCTGGCAGACGAGAACACGCTGTCGCTGGGCTGGAGTTGGTTGAAGATGGACGTGAGTTTCAGGGCCAAGTCAGTCCCTGCAGAGCTGACGGCGAAATACTCGCCACCGCTGTGGGTGGCCATGCTGCTCAGCAGTGCGCTCCACCCAGGCCCTTGCCCCGTGGTGATGGGATCCACGTCCAAGGTGTAGGTTGTGATCTTGCTGGGGGAGCTCTTCATGAACCACGCCCATTCGTCCGCGTAGTTGCCCTGCGAACCGTTGGGCGTCAAGTCCGTGATGTCGGCGGGGCGCGCAAGCGGAATGGCAGCGTAAGCGTCTGAAAGGCGCCTGGATGCCTCGGCGTTGTCGGCGTTGTTGTCTTGCGCGGCGCCGTTGCTGATGTAGATGATGAAGTTGCGCGCGCAGGCCTCGATAAAGGGGCTGCTATAGGGCGACCCCGGGAACGATGGTAGGGCGTTGTTGGGCAAGGCGTAGATGGCTTGGGAGGCCGCAGCGCCAAAGACGTTGCCCGCATAGTCCGCCTTGACCTTGTTGTTGCCCGAGTTGGGCGCCGCCCCGGTGAAATAGTAGTAGGCCTCGGCCATGGTCTTGCCGGCCTTGCCCCCGTTGGACTTGTCGCCCAGTTTGTCGAGGCTCAGGAGCAAATCGGTGAATTTCGTCTTGTAGACATCGTCCAGGGGGCGAACGGCGGCGCGAATGTACCCGCCGTCAACATTGCTATTAGGGCTTCCCGTTTCCGTGAAAAGCATCAACCCCACGCGGTATTTGTTTGCTGGAAGGGCCCTGATTGTGCTGACGATGGCCGCAATTTCGTTGGTGAAGGCGTTGTTCCAGTTGGCGGTGTTGTCCAGCAGGATGAGCACATTCGGTGGATCCATCGTGGACGTGCCGCTGTAGATGTCGATGTCGCTGGTGTATTGGGCCAGGGCAGGCAGAGAAGCGGCGAGACCGATGGCCAAGATGGTCCACCGGCGCAGATGGCGTGTTGTGAAACCTTGCATGGTGAAACTCCTGGTGGTTACTTGCAGAAACTGGACACTTCGTTGCCAAAGACGACGATGGCGACGCCCTGGTTCACTGCAACCTTGGTCTGCGTCTGGGGATCGCTGACCTGGGCTCTCACGTTCCATTCGCTGTTGGCACAGCTTTCGGGGTCAACCCCTGTTTCGGGCGTCTCACGGTCGACGAACGTCCCCCCTTGCTTGGGCGAGGGGCGGCATGGCGCATAGACATCCACTGTTGTGGGGTTCTTCGGTGCTGCGGGCAGGTCGCCCGCCAGGATCGGCTTGGCGCGTGTGCACTGCGGCTTGGGCGACAGCACGGCCGTGTAGTCCGTCGTGCCGTTGCCGTCCATGTCGACCAGGATGGGCGATGCAGCCACCCCGTCTGGATTGGTGTGGAATGTGGATGAGCTGATGGTTTTTTCCACCGCCAGCTGCGCGGCCGACAAGCTCTCTTGACGTGCTTGCGTATTGCCGACGATGCGCATGTTGCCCGTCGAGCTGTTGAAGGCGCTGATGGCGAAGAGGCTCATCAGCACCAGAAAGATCAAGGCAACCACCAGGGTGGCGCCTCGTTGGGAGGCTAGGGTTTTCATGGCGATGACGGTGATGACGCCGGGGTGGGGGGCGGTGGAACCTCGCGCAGGCCTGCCACATTCGTCAGACGCACGGTGGTGGTATAGACGCGGCGCTTGAACCCGCTGTTGTCTCCGGTTGAACTGGCGGGGCCGAGAACGTAGGCTTTCGCGCTGTCGTTGTAGTCGGGGGATCTCTCGGTGGTTCTGGAGAGCAGGTGCAGGCGCACCGCCACGACGTTGGCCCAGTCGTTGTCACGGGCACCCACCACTCCGCTCAAGCCGGTGCGGAAAATGTCGGGCGTGCCCTTGCTCGTGTCCGTGGCGGGGTCGGCGTCGGCCGGGTCCGTGGTGTCGAAACCGTATTCGAGCACCATGTTCTCGATACCTTCGGCCAGGGGTACGACCGTCATCTGGGTGCCGCGCAGTTCCGCCATCTTGAGCGTGGGCGTGGTGTCGCTGCCGCACTCATTGCAGTCGGCGATGTAGTAGATGCGCGAGACGTACTGGCGGACCTGGTTGGTGGCGTTGCACTGCAGGTTCTTCAGGGTGAAGTCAGCTGCCGTGGCGGACACGATGAACGGGTCGGCGACGGGGTCCGTGACGCAGCGGGACGTCTGGACGTGAGGCGCGCTGGCAGTCACGGCTGCCGGGGCTACCGCATCCGCGCCGAGCCGGTGGACTGCAAATGCGACGGTTCCTGCCTTGTGGTTGGCCACGCAGGTGGCGGGCAGCGCATCGACTTCTGTGGGCGAAAGGCCCATCAGTGGCAAGGGAACCTTGGGGTCGGATGGCGCCGTCTTGTCCCACCCGAGGCTGTTCAAAGCCGTTGCGCACACGTCTGGGGTGGTGTAGCCCAGAAAATCGGTCGGAACTTCACCGTAGAAGCCCGCCAGGCTCAGATCGTCGTGCAGCAGTTCTACGGCATAGCGGCCGTTTTCGATCTGGCGGATGCTCTTCTCCAGTTCGTTGCCTGACTGGCTGCTGTTCGCAAACAGCAGTGAAAGGCCGGCCACCAGGACCATGCCGATCGTGAGTCCCACCATCAGTTCCACCAGCGAGAACCCCCGGTGCATCCGGGGCTGGAATGGCTTCAAAGGGAAAGTTCGGGTACGTTTCATGGCCGTGTCAGGGGGTTGGGTCGACAAGTTGAGCGACCTGCATCACGACAGAAACGACACGGCGGGTGTCTTCGCTGCTGTATGCGTTCAGACCACAGGTGTTGGCGGGGGCGCCGCTGGGTTGCATGCCTTGCCACGCCACTGCGATGAGGTATTGATTCGCTGCGGGGCTGGTGATGCAGCCACGCGCATTGAGCATGGCGCCCACCTTGGTTCCCCCTTGGATTTCTCCGGCTCCTCGCAGTGCCGTGGCCCACTCGCAGGCGTCTTTCTGGGCTGCGGTGAGGGCTGGGTCTGCGCAATTGCCTGGGTCGGTGGTTCCGATGTTGTTGGCCACGTAGGCCGCAGCGTTGGCGCGGTTCAGCCGCATGCGTTCTGCCATGTCGTTGGCGAGAATCAGGGCTTGCGAGCGCTGGTATCCCTCCAGGTTGGCCACGGTGGTGCGCGCCTGCAGTCCGACAAAGCCCAGCACGCCAAATGCCACGATCAGCATGGCGATGAGTGCTTCGATGAGGGCAACGCCCTCTTGCGTGCGTAGATGTATTTTCACGTTGGGCATGCCGTTGTGGCGCTCTTGGGACGGCCCGATGGATCAAGTGAGATGCATCGGTTGCGAGTGGCGCTGCTGTTGGTCAGCGAGAAGCGCGCCACCGCCGTGGCGCTCGAAACCCGCCCGTTGCGATCAAATGTGACGGTGGCCGGACCGCTGAAGGT
The DNA here is from genome assembly GCF_000175235.1 of Acidovorax delafieldii 2AN. Taxonomy (GTDB): domain Bacteria; phylum Pseudomonadota; class Gammaproteobacteria; order Burkholderiales; family Burkholderiaceae_C; genus Acidovorax; species Acidovorax delafieldii_B. The sequence goes on from NZ_ACQT01000007.1 coordinate 12,078, forward strand.
CACGCCGTTGCCCACAGGGTTCTTTTTTGCCACCACTTCGGTGCCCACCGTCACGCTCCAGCCCGACTCCCAGTGCGCGGCATCGCCCGACGCGGGGCGCAGAGTCACGGGGGTGGCGATGGAACCGCGCTTGAGCGCCTCGTTGCGTGCCAGCGTCAGGTCCGCCATCAAGTCAAAGGCCGCCGCGCGCATGCGTTGGGTTTCCAGCAGGGATTGGAACGACGGCGCGGCCAAAGACATCACAACCGCCAGCAGGGCGACCGTGACCATCAGCTCGACGAGCGTGAATCCGGCGTTGGAGGGGCGGGCGGCGACGGTCATGGCAAGTCCTACCAGCAGCCCGTCTGGGCGCTTCCGTTTTTCACCGCGGTCTTGGCGCCCGTGTGGTCTATGCCCAGCGTTCCGCACTTGTCGGCGGTTTGGCCGCCTTGAGGGGTGGCCGTGGCTGTGAAGGAGGGCGGCGTGCTGGCGGGTGCCGCAATGTCGATCGTGTAGAAGGACGTGACCTGGGTTGGAACGGTGATGGCGAGAGACGCCGCGGTGGCTGCGTAGTTGCGGGTGTCGAGCAATCGCTGCTGTTGGCGCGTGCCGATATTCATGAGTACCGATTGCGCCTCAGCCCTGCGGGATTTACGCAAGTGGTCCTGGTACGACGGGTAGGCAATGGCCGCCAGGATGCTCACGACTGCTACCGCAATCATCAATTCGATCAGGGTGAATCCCTTGTAGCGCTCCATGCCGTTGTCCCCTTTGCCGAAATGCGGCACTGATGTGTATGTGAAATTATCACATTTGAAGAAATGTTAACGGTTGCTGCCGATGAGCGGCGTTGAATTGGGGATGAGCGGTAGGGTGGCATTACCCGTGAATCCGTTGGATCGGTGACACGCAGCGGACCGCCGGGCTCTTGGGCTGGCTGGCAAAGGCGCAAAAAGTCGAGGAAAATGCCGAGCTATTCCGAAGATTCATGCAAGACCGACTTTCCTGGACCCAAGCCGCCTTCGAGCGCATCCTGCGACCGGCGGTTCGGCTCGCCCTGGCTATGGGGTTGAAACATGCGCAACTTGAGGAAGTGCTGCGGGACCTGCTGCTGGACGAGGCGCGCAGTCTTTGGCTCAAGCAAGGGGAGGCGAAACCCAATCTCAGCCAACTGTCCACGACCACCGGGCTCAACCGTAAAGATGTGACGGCGCGCGTGCGAGCAACCCGAACGCCTTTACCTGCGACGGAGGGCTCTGCCGCGGCAAAGGCCTATACAGCCTGGCTGCAGCTCGTTGCGGAAGAGCCCATGCACCGGCGGTTGCCAGTGGCCGACAGCGGGGATGGCCCATCGTTTGAACTTTTGTCCCGGTTTGCGACCCGAGGCAATGTGCACCACCGTGCGGTTCTGGACGAATTACAGCGACTGAATCTTGCGACCGTGGCCGACGGGATGACAGAAATGGCGGGGGATGGGTTTGTGCCAGCCGCCAGCCTGCAGGACATGCTGGCCTTCCTGGGAGACAACGTGCGAGACCATCTGCAGGCCGCGGTGTCCAATACGCTTGGAGAGCAGCCCCGCATGCTCGAACGCGCTGTGTACGCGTCGGGGCTGGCGCTGGAAGACTGCGAGCGCATCCACCAGCTTACCCGCGAGCATTGGGACACGGTCCACCATCGGCTGGTGCGGGAGATGGCGGAATCGGTGAACCAGGCGGACGGCCAGGGGGGCGGCCGTCTGAGGGTGGGCATTTATACCTATTATGAAAAGAGCCAGAACCTGGGGCAGGAACTGGATGGCCCCCGGGCCGAAACCATCAAATAAATCGGAATTTCCATGGCGATGAATATGTTGGGTCGTGCCTTTGTGCTGGTCGTTGCGATGGCACTGACGGCTTGCGGTGGCGGGGGCAGCAGCTCTTCGACTGGCTCGGGTGGCGCGGGCGGCGTGGTCGTTGGTGGCTCGGGCGGCTCCAGTTCACCGGACGGCAATGGCTCCAGCGGTTCCGACGGCTCAGGCTCAGGTACGGGCGGCGCGGACAGCGGTTCGGGTGGCTCCGGCGGCAGTGGAACCGGCGACAGCGGCACCGGTGGGGCTGGCGGCGGTACGGGTGCGGGGAGCGGTGGCGATTCATCCGCATCCGGCCCCGGGGACTCCGGGGGAGTGGGCTCCGGCGGAACTGGCGCAGCCGCAGCTTCTGTGGCGGTGGGTGTGGCCGACGGGTTTGGCAGTGTGATCATGAATGGGGTGCGCTTCAACGTCGACACCGCCCACGTCGTGACCGAAGATGCTGTGAGCCTGCAATTGGGCATGACGGCCAGCGTGCGTGGATCCATCGACGCGGGGCTGACGGCGGGCACGGCAACTGAAATCCTGTCGATCCCCGAGTTGCGGGGATTGGTCAGCAAAATTGACGTGGCTGCGGGTCAGTTGGAAGTCATGGGCGTGGTTGTCTCGGTCGATGAAGCCACGGCGTTCGCGGGGGTAACGGCTTTGAGCGATCTGAGGGTCGGCGCGATGGTTCAGGTCTATGCGCTGCCCAACGGCCCCGGCCGCATGCGCGCCACCCGGATCGAGGTCAGCACTTCGGGGACGCACACCCGTATTCGCGGCGCCATCCAGAACTTGAATGCGACCGCGCGCACTTTCCGTGTGGAAGGATTGACGGTGAACTATGCCGCTGCCGACTTCGCCGGAGGGCTCACGCCCTCGGCCCTGGCGGAGGGGATGGCCGTCTATGTTCGCGCCTCGGGCAGTCCGTCGTTGGGGGTGCTCACGGCGACCCAGTTGTACCGCGGGCACACCCTGCCCACCCAGAGTGCCGCACCTGTCACTCTGCTGGGCATGGTGACCGACTATGTAGCGCTTGGGTCGTTCAGCCTGCAGGGAGTGCCGGTGGACGCCAGCGCCGCCCAGGTGACGGGGGGACGAGAAGCTGCCATCGGCAACGGGGTCAAGCTCGATGTCACGGGCACCATGGCCAATGGGGTTCTAGTGGCCTCAAAAGTCCGCATCCGCAACGTACCCGGTACGGGCGGTCCCGTGTCCTTTAATGTGATCGGCGTCGTTGCGCAGTTCAAGTCCGCAGCCAGCTTTCGAGTGAATGGTCAGCCGATCAATGCCAGTCGGCCGGCAGTGACGTTTGTCAATGGATCGGCTGCCAATTTGCGAAACGGAGTCCAGGTCAATATCAAGGGCGATCAGGTGGTCGAGGGCGTCTTGCAGGCCAATGAGGTCCGTTTTGAATGAGCCATCTCCCCGGATTTCGCCAATGCAATTGGCGCAGAAGATGCGTTAGGTTTGCGGGGCGCCATGTGAGTCAGAGTCGTTTTCACTGTCTCGATGCGCTGCAGCTAATGGGGTAAGCCTTTCAGCGGCCTGTTGAGCATTGCGCAAACTGGTGGTGTGTTTCCTTGCGGTATGGCGCGTAGATGCGCAGGTCGCTTGAAAGGAAAGCTCTGATTCAGCAGTTGGGTATTCTGGGAGCGGCCTCTTCGAATGTCTCAGGGGCTGCAGGGGGCCGCCGTGCGTCTGGACTATTTCTCATCCACGGGGCCGCGAGGTACCGAGCCCAGTTGCCGCTGTATATGCGTTAGCAGGCCGTCGCAGGCATCTTCCAGCAGATCCAGCACATGCTCGAAACCTTGGGCATTGCCGTAATAGGGATCTGGTACCACGGGGCTGCGGGTGTGCAGGCAGAACTCGGTCAGGAGCCGCAAGCGGTATTGCAGTTCTGGAGGGCAGCGGCGGCGCAACTCCTCCAAGTTGCCGTAGTCCATGGCTAGCAGCAGATTGAATGAGCAGAAATCGCTGTTGGTGAGTTGGCGTGACCGCCGATCGGCCAGTACATAGCCGCGCCGCGCGGCATGGGCCAGCGCGCGCGGGTCCGGCGGCTCCCCCTTGTGGGCGCTGTGGGTGCCAGCTGAGTCAATGCGAACGCTCTCGGCAAGACCGGCCGCTGTCGCGCGCTGGCGCAGCACCTCTTGCGCTGTGGGGCTGCGGCACAGATTGCCCATGCAAACGAAGAGGACGGAGAACCGACTCATTTCAACGAACGCTGCCTCGGAGAGAGTGCAGACGAGATTGTTGGATTCGGCTCATTGGGCATGAAACCTTTGCTGTGTTCATTCGTGCAAACGGACGCATGGAAACGTGGACGTACGAGGCAAATGACATAAGATCATAGGGCGGTATGGGTTCCGCCATGAAGGCAGGACTCTGGGATGCAATGATTCATGAGCGCGCCTGGCACGCAACATGGCATGAACAGATTGGACGCGGATCCTCCATGGCCTCATCCTCTGAAAGCAACGTGATTCTGGTAACCGGTGGGGCTGGCTACATTGGTAGCCATACCTGTGTCGAGTTGCTTGTGGCGGGCTATGAGGTGGCGGTGTTCGATAACTTCAGCAACAGTTCGCCAGAAGTATTGGCGCGCGTGGAGCTGTTGACGGGCCGTCGGGTGCATCTATACCGTGGCGACATCCGCGATAGCGGCGCACTGGACCACGCGCTGGCGGACAGCGGTGCTGGGGCTGTGGTGCATTTTGCGGGGCTGAAGGCGGTTGGCGAATCAGTGGTACAACCGATTCGCTACTACGACAACAATGTTGTCGGCACGCTGCGTCTGCTGGAGGCCATGAGCCGTGCAGGGGTCAAGTCGCTGGTCTTCAGTTCTTCCGCCACCGTGTACGGCGAGCCGCAGTCACTGCCGCTGACGGAGGAGCACCCGTTGGCGGCGACCAATCCTTATGGTCGGACCAAGCTGGTGATTGAAGACATGTTGCGGGATATCCACCATGCCGACCCTTCCTGGCGCATCGCCATCTTGCGCTATTTCAATCCTGTGGGAGCGCATGCCAGTGGACAGATTGGCGAGGACCCCATGGGTGTGCCCAACAATCTGTTGCCCTACGTGGCTCAGGTGGCAGTTGGGCGGCGCGAATACCTCAACATTTGGGGCGGAGACTATCCCACGCCCGACGGCACCGGCTTGCGCGACTACATCCACGTGGTTGATCTTGCGCAGGGCCACCTCAAGGCCTTGGAGCGCCTGCAGACTGCGGCGCAATGCTTCAGCGTCAATCTGGGCACAGGGACGGGCTACAGCGTGCTTGAGATCGTGCGTGCTTTCGAACAAGCCAGCGGCCGCGCCGTACCTTACCGCATAGCGTCTCGGCGCTCCGGCGATGTGGCCGCCTGTTATTCCGATCCGCGCCAGGCCGCCGAATTGCTGGGCTGGCGCGCTGAGCGCGATCTGGCCAGGATGTGCCAGGATGCATGGAACTGGCAGAGCCAAAACCCTCAGGGATTTACGCGGGCTGAGCCGCGTTGAACCGCAGCGGCCTCCATGCTTGCAGACATACGGGGAGACACGCAAACCATGTTGATCCAACCGGTGGTGCTGTCGGGCGGTTCGGGCACGCGCCTGTGGCCGCTGTCGCGTGAAAAATACCCTAAGCAGTTGCTTTCGCTCACGGGAGAGGATTCGCTGCTTCAAGCTACCCTGCGGCGGTTTGAGGGCGTGGCGGGCATTGACAGCGCGCCGCCGATGGTCGTCTGCAATGAGGAATATCGATTCGTGGTTGCGGAACAATTGCGCCTTATCGGAAAGCAAGGCAGCATCGTTCTGGAGCCAGTGGGCCGCAATACTGCGCCTGCGTTGACGTTGGCGGCGCTGGCGGCACAGTCCGGCGGAGGCGATCCGGTGCTGCTGGTCATGCCCGCTGATCACGTCGTTGCCCAGCCAGCGGTATTTCAAGAGAGCGTGTGCCATGCCGCGCGGCTGGCCCAAGATGGTGCCATCGTCACTTTCGGCATCACTCCGGACCGACCCGAGACGGGCTATGGCTACATACAGACAGGCGCCTCGGTGGATGAGGGTGGTGCATGTTTTATTGCACGTTTCGTTGAAAAACCCGATCTCAGAACGGCAGAAGGCTATGTGCAAGCGGGAGACTATTTTTGGAATAGCGGGCTGTTCGTGCTGCGTGCCTCAGTCTGGTTGAAAGCGCTGGCACTGTGCCGTCCCGACATCCTGACTGCCTGTGCAGCGGCGTGGAAAAACGGCGAATCCGACCTTTCGTTTTTGCGTGTGGGTGCAGAGGCATTTGCCGCCTGCCCGGGGGATTCAATCGACTATGCCGTAATGGAGCGTCTGGCCGGCGCCCAAGCAGTGGCCGGCTTGCCGCCGGGTGTGGTCGTACCGCTGTCGGCGGGGTGGTCCGATGTGGGCTCTTGGGATGCGCTTTGGCAAATCCTGCCCAAGGATGGGGACGGAAATGTGGCGCAGGGTCCAACCTTGATGCAGGACAGCAGCAATACCTTGGCACTGTCTTCTGGACGCTTGCTGGCGTGTGTGGGCTTGCAGGGGATGGTCGTGGTGGAAACGCCCGACGCGGTGCTCGTGGTGGATCAGCGCCACACCCAGAGTGTGAAAAAAATTGTCGATCGTCTCAAACGGGACGGTCGCTCCGAGGGATTGCTGCACAGAAAGGTATACCGCCCCTGGGGTTGGTATGACGGCGTTGACGGGGGCGAACGTTTCCAGGTCAAGCGGATCATGGTCAAGCCTGGCGGCAAGCTGTCGCTGCAGATGCACCATCACCGCGCCGAACACTGGATCGTTGTGCGTGGCACGGCTCGCGTGACCAAGGGCGACGAGGTTTTTCTTCTCTCTGAGAATCAATCCACGTACATCCCTCTGGGTGTGACGCATCGGCTGGAAAACCCGGGCCAAGTGGAGCTGGAGATGATCGAGGTGCAGTCTGGCTCCTATCTGGGTGAGGACGACATCGTGCGGTTCGAAGACTTGTATGGGCGCTGATGGCGGCGCGGGACTATCTGGTAGGAGCTACCTTCCATGAAGACTGAGCGAAAGCCCCAACACGTTCTCTTGACCGGTGCGGCCGGGTTTATTGGCAGTCACGTAGCCGCGCGTCTGCTGGAGCGCGGTGACCGGGTTCTGGGCCTGGACAACGTCAATGACTATTACGACCCTGCGCTCAAGTGGGCCAGGCTACGGCGGATCGAGGGGGCTCCGGGTTTCCGTTTCGTGCGGCTTGATCTGCACGATCGTGCACGCATGGCCGAACTCTTTGCCACTGAACGTTTCGACGGCGTCATTCACCTTGCCGCCCAGGCCGGGGTGCGCTACAGCATTACCCATCCCCATGCCTACCTGGATTCCAACCTCACAGGATTTGGTCATGTCCTGGAGGGGTGCCGCGCCCAAGGCGTCGCGCACCTTGTATATGCGTCGAGCTCCAGTGTCTATGGCGGCAACACCAAGATGCCGTTTACTGAAACAGACGCCGTTGACCGCCCCGTGAGTCTGTATGCTGCCACGAAGAAGGCCAACGAGCTGATGGCCCACACATACAGCCACCTTTACGGCTTTCCTACCACCGGGCTGCGCTTTTTCACGGTCTACGGCCCCTGGGGCCGGCCCGACATGGCTTACCACCTCTTCACCCGGGCCATTCTGGCGGGTGAGCCGATCCCGGTCTTCAACCACGGTGACATGCGGCGTGACTTTACCTACATCGATGACATCACCGAGGGCGTGCTGCGCGTGCTGGACAGGCCGGCTACTCCTGAACACGTGGGTACAGCACCTTACCGCGTGTTCAATATCGGCAACAGCGAGCCCGTGCAACTGCTCGATTTCATAAACTGCATCGAAAGCGCGCTTGGCAAAAAGGCCATCAAGCAACTGCTCCCCATGCAGCCGGGTGACGTGCCGGCAACCTATGCCAGCACTCAGTCCCTGAGGGACTGGGTAGGTTTTGCTCCATCCACGCCGCTGGTTGAAGGCCTCAGGAAATTCGTGCACTGGTATCGGGATTACTACCGCTGCGGCTGAGCTTGCCTGCCGACGGTGCGCGCTGAAGAGCGGTCCCGGAACCGCCATCCAGTGCGGGCATGGTTTCGTTTCATGGCCTCGAAAGCCGTTCGAGAGTCGTGCCAGGGGCACAGCTGAACATGCACGGCAAAAAATGCATTTACGCGTAACATTCTCTAGGAGTATGCTGCGGCGAGGCTTGGTCATATTCACCTTGCCACTTCAGCGATGTTGAGGAGTTGCGCCATGCAGAAATTCGTTTCGAGGCTCCTGAATTCATTGGTCCGCGTCGTGGCAATAGCGGCCATGGCAATAGCGGCGGGCGGCTGCGCGGGGATGCGGGGGGGGGATAATCCAGCCGCGCCAGCCAAAGCTTCCACCCCGGATTACAACTACGTCGTAGGGCCGGGCGATACGCTCAATATCATCGTTTGGCGCAACCCTGAGCTGTCACAAATAGTGCCGGTGCGTCCTGATGGCCAGGTGTCCACGCCGTTGGTGGACGGGCTCGTAGCGCAAGGTAAAACTTCGGCGCAGATCGCTCGGGATGTGGAAAAAGAGTTGGGTAAGTACGTAAGGGATCCGGTCGTTACCGTGATCGTGACCAGCTTCGTCGGCCCCTACAGCGAACAGATTCGCGTGGTGGGGGAGGCGGCCAAACCGCAGTTCCTGCCCTACAAGCAAAAAATGACGGTGCTGGACGTCATGATCGCAGTAGGCGGTTTGACCGATTTTGCCGATGGCAACCGCGCTACGCTCGTGCGCTCGTCCGATGGCAACAAGCGCTACAACGTGCGCTTGAATGATTTGATCAAACGTGGCGATATCGGCGCCAATGTGGACGTGCTTCCCGGCGATATTCTCATCATCCCCCAGGGGTGGTTCTGACTCACTTAAGCAAGGGTTGGCGACAGTAGGCCGCCCGGCGGAATTAAGGGGGATGGAATGGATGAGCTTCTAGGCCAGATCACCACAACCGTGCGCGGTATGTGGATCTATCGCCAAATGGCAATGTTGACCACCTGGTTGGTTGGCGCTTTGGGCGTTAGCGTGGTGCTCATGATGCCGGACCATTACCAGGCGTCGGCGCGGGTATTCGTGGATACCCAGTCCATCCTGCGCCCCCTTATGACCGGGATTGCTGTACAGCCGAACATTGAGCAGCAGGTGGCCATGCTGAGCCGCACGCTCATTAGCCGGCCTACCGTGGAGCGTCTGGTGCGCATGGTTGATCTTGATCAGGGCGCACAGTCCAAGGCCTCGAAGGATGCGGTGGTTGATTCCGTGACCAAAGCCATCAGCATCCAGACTACCGGGCGCGACAACCTTTATACGTTGGCCTATCGCGATCAGAGCCCCGAGGCGGCGCAACGTGTCGTTCAGGCGCTGCTGACCATCTTCGTCGAGTCCAGTTTAGGGGCCACTCGCCAGGATTCGGATAGCGCGCGCCGCTTCCTTGAGGAACAGATCAAGAGCTATGAAGCCAAGTTGACAGACGCCGAAGGGCGTCTGAAGGCATTCAAGCTCCGTAATATCGAGCTGCAGTCGGCGGCGGGCCTGGACTCTGCAGGGCGGGCTGCAGAAATTGCCGGTCTCCTGAGCCAGGCAAGACTTGAGCTGCGTGAGGCCGAGAGCGCACGCGCAGCGGCGGCACACCAACTGGAGTTGCTGAGGTCGCAGGCGCGTAGTCCCGCCTCAGGGGCCGCGACCAACGTGCAAACGCCTGAAATCGATGCACGCCTCAATGCGCAGAAGCGCAATTTGGATACGCTGTTGCAGCGTTACACCGACGAGCATCCCGATGTGACCAATGCACGTCGCCTGATCAATGAGCTTGAGATCCAGAAGCGCAACGAAATGGAGGAGTTGCGGCGCAAAAATCAAGCGAATCCACCTGCGCCTGTGGCTGGAGCCAACCCGGCGGTGGTGGAGCTCAGTCGTATTTACTCTGCCGCTGAAGTGCAAGTGGCGTCGCTGCGAGCGCGAGTAGCCGAATATGAATCGCGCGTTAGCCGTGCCAATGAACAGCTGAAGGTCGCGCCGCAGTTGGAAGCCGAGTTGGCACAACTCAATCGTGACTATCAGATTCACCAGAAAAACTATGCCGATCTGGTGGCCCGCCGTGAGTCTGCGCTGATGTCGGGTGAACTGGAAAACAGATCAAAGGTGGCTGATTTCAGGGTCATCGACCCGCCACGGGTCACCCCTAAACCTGTTGCACCCAACCGGATATTGCTGTTGCCGCTCTCGCTTTTGGTCGCGATAGGCTCCGGGCTGGGTGTGGCGTTTCTGATGAGCCAGATCAAGCCGGTTTTCTTCGATGGTGCTGCGCTGCGCCAGGTGACTCATCTGCCATTATTGGGTGTCGTTGAGCTGATTTCCAGCGATGAGTTGCTTCAACGCGAATCGCGAAACCTGAAGCGTTTCATGATGACGTTCCTCGTGCTCATCCTCCTTTACGTGGGTGGCATGGCGGCGCTTTCCTACCACTCGGGCGTCCTAAGGTGATAGGCAATCATGACCAGCTCCATTGAAAAAGCAGCCCAGCGGCTGGAACAGTTGCGCAAGGCGGGGGCGTTATTGCCTGACGGGATTGTGCAGTCGGAAGATGCGGCCACACAGCAAATGACAAGGCCCATATCGCCTGCAGCAATCACCGCCACCGACGCTCCGATCGCAACGCCCTCGAAACCGAGCTCCAAGACTGTCCAAATCGATCTAACCGCGTTGGCTGCAGCGGGCTTTGTCACTCCCCATGCGCCGCGCTCCGCCACCACGGACCAGTTTCGCGTCATCAAGCGACCGCTTTTGGACAATGCGACAGGGAAGGGCGCATCGTTGGCGGTCAATGGCAATCTCATCATGGTGACCAGTGCTCTACCTGAAGAGGGCAAGAGTTTCACGGCCATCAACTTGGCGATGAGCATGGCCATGGAGCTGAACCACACCGTGATGCTCGTGGATGCCGATGTGGCGCGCCCTTCGATTATGAAGAAGCTGGGTTTGCAACCGGCGCCGGGCTTGCTGGATTTGCTGCTGGATAGAGAAGTCGGCTTGGCCGATGTGCTGCTGCGCACCAATATCGAGAATCTCACGCTGTTACCCACGGGCCTTCCGCACCCGCGTGCGACGGAGTTGCTGGCGAGTGATGCCATGGCCACTCTGCTCGAAGACATGGCGAAGCGGTACAGCGATCGCATCATCATCTTCGATTCGCCCCCCTTGCTGATCACTACCGAGGCGCGGGTTCTTGCCAGTCACATGGGCCAGGTTGTCATCGTGGTTCAGGCTGAAAAAACGCTCCAGTCCGAGGTCCAGCAAGCCTTGGCCACCATAGAGAATTGCCCTATTCGGCTCATGGTGCTAAACCAAGCGCGCAGCCGCGGTTTGGGCGCCTATGGGTACGGCCACGGTTATGGGTACGAACAGGTCGTCGCAGAGAACAAGCCAGTCTCTGCTGTCGCTTGAAGAAAAAAGGGAGGGTTCGCATGCACCTGCCACATCATTGCCAAGCACGTAACTCCGCCGTTCGCTGCAATGCACTGGAGTTGGCGCTGGCAATCGCGTCTGCGCTGTTGCCTGGTACTGCTCTTGCCCAGCAAGATGATGCACAAGCTAATGCACAGGCCACTCCCTACCAATCCAGCCTGTGGTTGGAGCCGCGTGTTTCGGTGCAGCACACTGTTACCAGCAATGCGCGGCTCGACGCTTCGGGTGTCAGCGACCATGTAACAGAGGTGATTCCCGGGTTGCGGCTGGTCAGCAACACGGCCCGTGTCAAAGGCTTTTTTGATTACTCGCTGCACGGTGCATATTACGCGCGAGAGTCGGTGCCTCATCATGTCTGGCACAACCTGAATGCCAGCGTAGTCCTCGAAGCGATCGAACAACGGGCGTTCATCGATGTGGCTGGCGTTGTTGCATCTCAGCCCATATCGGCGTTCGGGGCCCCGGTGGACGGTTCTCCTGCAAACCCCAACAACTCGCAGACATCGAGTTTTCGCCTGTCGCCTTACTTGCGAGGGAGCATGGGGAGTTCGGTGGACTATGAGGCCCGCTACGCTGTTCAAGATACACGCACCGATGCGGCCAATCGCTCCGGCGTCACAACGCAGGATTGGCTCTTGCATCTGGGCAGCAGAAAGAATGGGCAGATTCTGGGATGGTCGGTGGATGCGAGCCAGCAGACCGCAGACTTTTCGCTCGGTCGGCGTATTGACACCACGACGCTGCGTGCTCGCGTGAGTTACGCTGTCTCGCCGCAATTGCTTCTCTCAGCGGTGGGCGGAACAGAATCCACCAATCAGCTTTCGCCGACCCGGGAGTCCCACGCCATTGGGGGTATTGGCGCCGTCTGGCAGCCATCGGAGCGTACCCGATTGTCTTTCGAACGCGAGAGCCGCTACTTTGGAGAGGCCCACAACGTGGTGCTTGAACACCGCACCGGGCGCACCGTTTGGCGATACACCGATCAGAAGGGCATTTCCAATGGACTGGGCGCGCAGGCAGCGTCGTTGGGATCGCTTTTCGACCTTCTTGACGGTTTTTACTCTCGGCTCGAAGCCGATCCCATTCGACGCACCCAACTCGTGCTTGCGGAGATCGAACGCCTGGGTCTGCCTGCCAATCTTCAAGTGTTCCAGGATTTTCTCAGGTCATCGAGTACGGTACAGCGGGTGCAGCAACTGTCTTTGGCACTGCTGGGCCAGCGCAGTACGGCGACGCTGGCTATTTCGCGTTCTGATAGTCGACTGCTCGATGGTTCGCTCCACCTGGGTGACGATTTCGACACCAACACCCAGATTCGTCAGCATGGTTGGAATCTGCTGCTTGCCCACCGTCTTACGCCGAACTCCTCCATCCATGCAAGTTTCGGCGAACAGCGCAGCGTGGGTACGGTGCCTGGACTCGAGACTCGGGTGCGCGCATTCATATTGGGCTGGAATACGTTGCTGACCCGCCGTACCAGCGGCACCATTCAGATCCGCCGCGTTCTGTCGGATGGCCCCGCCAGTCCCTATAGCGAATCGGCCATCATGGGAATCATCACACACCGGTTCTGATCCATGTACGAAGCGTTCTATGGGTTGACCAGCAAACCCTTCCAACTCAACCCCGATCCTGGCTTCTATTTCAGTAGCAAGCAGCACCAGCGCGCGCGCGCTTACCTAGAGTACGGCGTCATGTGCTGCGAAGGTTTCATCGTGATCACAGGTGAGGTGGGTGCAGGCAAAACCACCATTGTGCGCGGGCTGCTCGACAGTCTGGATCCGGATACGGTTGTGGCAGCCCATCTGGTGAGCACGCAACTGAGTGCAGAGGATACGCTTCGCCTAGTGGGCGCGGCTTTTGGAGTCCATGTGCATGGCGTCTGCAAAGGAGACCTGTTGCTTGCGCTGGAGGCATTCTTCGTCGCCCAGACGCTACAAGGAAAGCGTTGTTTGCTCATCGTCGATGAAGCACAGAACCTTCAGCCGCAGGCAGTTGAAGAGCTGCGCATGCTGTCCAACTTCCAGAATGGCCAGGACGCACTGCTACAGACCTTTCTCGTGGGCCAGCCCGAGTTCCGACAAATTCTGCAAAGCCCTGGCATGGTGCAACTGCGTCAGCGGGTCACCGCGACCTGCCATCTGGGGCCTCTGGACGGCGATGAAACCCGAGAGTACATCCTGCATCGATTGAAGTGCGCGGGCGCCACCGACAAGCCTACTTTTGATCCGGACATATTCGACGGCGTCTATCGTTTCACGGGAGGAGTTCCGCGGCGCATCAACACGCTGTTCGATCGAATCCTGTTGCAGGGTTTTCTCACCGACCGGACACACATTGACCTTGAATTGGTCACTGAAATCATCCAAGAGATTCAGTCCGAAATGCATGTGCCGCCCAAGGTCGCCCATCCCTGGGAGATGTCACTGAGAACGGCGGCTCGAGGCGCAGTGCACGAAGATCCAGCTCACAGCGATCCGGAATCTGATGGATTGGACCTGGATAGCACTTTGGCAGACAGTGTTTCCCGCCACCTTGCGCACGTTACGGCCGAGCAACTGAGTGCGCGGTTGTTGCGTATTGAACGCAGCGTTTTGCGCCAGGAGCGTGTGAGTCTGGAAATCTTGATGAACCTGCAGAAGTTGGTGGCCGCGGGGCGGCATCCGCGTTCAGACAGTGCCGCCGGCTAGACCCTGGAGTCCTCGCCATGCACAGCACGTCCCCCATTACCAACGCGCTGACCATCGACGTCGAGGACTATTTTCAAGTATCGGCTTTTGCTCCCTACATCGACCGCAGCGAGTGGGACTTGCGCGAATGTCGAGTGGAGCGCAATGTTGATCGCATTTTGGCTTTGCTCGACGAGTGCGACACCCAGGCCACTTTCTTTACGTTGGGATGGATTGCCGCGCGCTATCCTGCGCTGGTGCGCCGCATTGTGGATGGAGGGCATGAGCTTGCCAGCCATGGTTACGGCCATGAGCGTGTGAGCGACTTGTCCGAGGTGGAGTTCTTCGACGACATCTATCGAGCCAAGGCCCTGCTGGAAGACATTGCCGGTATGCGGGTGCAGGGCTACCGTGCCCCCAGCTTTTCGATCGGCTCGGGTAACCTGTGGGCGCTCGATACGCTGCAGCGTGCCGGCTACCGCTACAGCTCCAGCATTTACCCCATACGGCATGACCACTACGGTATGCCGGACGCACCACGTTTTGCCCACCGGATACGTGATGGATTGATTGAGGTTCCCCCTACCACCCTGCGGATGTTCAACCGCAATCTGCCGTCCAGCGGGGGGGGGTACTTTCGCCTTTTCCCTTACTCGCTATCGCGCTGGATGCTGCACCAAGTCAATAGTCAGGATAGCTCGCCCGCCGTTTTCTACTTCCATCCCTGGGAAATTGACGTCGGGCAACCGCGAGTGGATGGCATCGGTTTCAAGACCCGCTTCAGGCACTACGTGAACATCGGTCGCATGGAGCAGCGGCTGGAGTTCTTGCTGCGGGACTTCCGTTGGGGTCGTATGGACCACATTTTTCTTCCCTCGCATGCGCAGGAGGTGGCCCTTGTCTGATGTCTCCTCAGCGCTCATCGTCCGCCGGCTCGATTTGCACAGCACCGGTGAAGCTGCCCGCTGGGACGCGTTTGTGCAGAGTTGCCCGAATGCCACTTTCTTTCATCGCGCGGGTTGGCAGGTGCTGATCCGCGAAGTGTTTCGTCACGACACCTACTTTCTCTATGCAGAGGCCGCTGGAAATATCCGGGGCATATTGCCGCTTGGGCATGTCAAGAGCCGGTTGTTTGGCAACGCGCTCACCAGTCTGCCTTTTTCCGTGTATGGAGGTGTCGCAGCCCTGGACGAGGACGCTGCTTCGACGCTGGAACGGGAGGCCGAGCATCTGGCTCAGCGCCTGGATGTGGACCACCTGGAGTTGCGCAATGTGCAGCGCTGCCACACCGACTGGCCTGTTCAAGACCTCTACGTGACGTTTCGCAAGTCTATTGCACAGAAAGAAGAGGACAACCTGCTCGCCATCCCGCGCAAGCAGCGTGCGATGGTGCGCAAAGGTATCAAAAACGGTCTGACTTCCCATATTGATGTCTCGGTAGACCGCTTCTTTGCACTTTATGCCGACAACGTACACCGCCATGGCACGCCAGCCCTGCCCAAAGCTTACTTCAACGGACTGTGCCGCGTATTTGGGCCTGACTGCGAAGTGCTCACCGTTTGCGCGCCCGATGGTCGGCCCGTCAGCAGCGTACTCAGCTTCTATTTTCGCGACGAGGTGCTTCCTTACTATGCCGGTGACGACGAGGCGGCAAGGGAACTGGCCGCCAACGACTTCAAGTATTGGGAGCTCATGCGCCTGGCCTGCGCGCGTGGTCTGAAGGTATTCGACTACGGACGCAGCAAGCAGAACTCAGGGTCGTACGCATTCAAGAAGAACTGGGGCTTCGAGCCTACACCGCTTCACTATGAATATCGTCTTTACAAAAGCGATAGCGTGCCGCAGAACAACCCCGCGAATGCCAAATACCGTCTGCTGATCGCCGCGTGGCGTCGTATGCCGATTGCGCTGGCCAACTGGCTGGGACCCAAGATTGCGCGCAATCTTGGATGAGCACCGTTCTAATGCATAACCGCCGTGAGCAACATTCTCTACTTGGTGCATAGACTGCCATACCCCCCCAACAAGGGGGACAAGGTGCGGTCTTACCACTTGCTGCGTCACTTGCAGAAGAGCCATCGCGTGTTCCTGGGCACCTTCATCGACGACCCGGAGGACGAGGTGTACCTCTCTGTACTCCAGGCTATTTGCCCCGACTTGCACGTGGAGCGCATCGATGCGCGCAGCGCCAAGATCAGGAGTCTGAGCGGTCTCGTGACGGGCGATGCGCTCACGCTTGCCTACTACCGCAACGCCGGCATGCAGCGTTGGGTGGCACAGACAATGGCAGAGCACAGCCTGCAGGTCAGCGTGGTCTTTTCCTCGGCCATGGCGCAGTACGCGCAACCGCTTTTGCCGCAGGTGCCCATGCTGGTGGACTTTGTTGATGTGGACTCCGCCAAGTGGACCCAGTACGCGCCCGCACACCGCTGGCCCTTGTCCATGCTGTACCGCTTGGAGGGGCGACGTCTTCTCGCCTACGAGCGTGCGATGGTCGCAGTGGCTCGGCGCTCGTACTTCGTGACACCCCACGAGACGGCCTTGTTTTTGTCCCAGGCGCCGGAATGCCTGGGGCGCGTGCAATCCATGGGCAATGGCGTGGATACCGACTTTTTTAAGCCGGACCCGGAGCGGCTCAACCCATTCCAGGCTGGCGAGCAGGCCATAGTGTTCACTGGCGCCATGGATTACTGGCCCAACATTGACGGTGTGAGCTGGTTTGTGGCCGATATGCTCCCGCGCCTGCGTGCCCGCTGGCCGCTGGCGCGGTTTTATATTGTGGGGCGCAGTCCGTCTTCTCAGGTGCGGGCGCTCGCCTGTGAGCATGTGGTGGTCACGGGCACCGTGCCCGACGTGCGACCTTATTTGCAGTACGCCAGCGCGGTGGTGGCGCCGTTGCGTGTGGCGCGCGGCATTCAGAACAAGATTCTGGAAGCCATGTCCATGCAGCAGCCGGTGGTCGCGGTCAGTAGTTGCGCAGATGCAGTCGGCGCGGCGGCAGGGCAGGGGCTGCTGCGCGCCGACACGCCCGAAGAATTCGTAGAGGCCTTGCAGCCGCTGCTGGAGTCGCCCTACAACGCTTCAGCGCTGGGTCGGCAAGCACGTCGTTACGTGGAGCAGGACTGCAGCTGGCAGGCGCACCTGAGTGGAATCGACAGTTGTCTAAGCAGTCAGAGCGCCACCAACCAGCGGAAGGTGTCTGCACATGTCTGACGCCCCACAAGTTCTTGACTATGGCTATAGGCGCAGGTCGCTGGCCATGTCGCGATGCCTGCCAACCTGCACGGGCTGGCTGCTTATGCGGGGCGCAGCAGGGCCGTGGCTGGCGGGCGATCAGGCTGCCGTGCTGCTACCACCGGGGTGGAGGTATTGAGCATGTGTGGCATATCGGGCTTGTTCGACACGCAGGGACAGCGCCAGTTTGACCATGCTCTGGCTTCGCGAATCAACGATATTCAAGCCCACCGAGGTCCCGACGAGGACGGACTGCATATTGAACCCGGCCTTGTTCTGGGCCACCGGCGGTTGTCGGTGATCGACCTGGCTAGAGGCCAGCAACCGCTTTTCAATGAGGACGACACCGTGGGTATCGTCTTCAACGGAGAGATCTACAACTACCAAGAGCTTGTGCCAGAACTGCAGGCAGTGGGCCACCGCTTCAAGACCCAAAGCGATACGGAAGTCATCGTACATGCCTGGGAAGCCTGGGGCCCCGCCTGTGTGCAGCGACTGCGCGGCATGTTTGCCTTTGTGCTGTGGGATCGCAATCAGCAAACGCTGTTCCTCGCACGCGACCGCATGGGCGTCAAACCTATGCACTACGCATGGCTGACCGACGGCAGCTTCGTATTCGGTTCCGAGCTCAAGGTGCTCACAGCCCACCCGGCGTTCGTTCGCGAGATCGACCCGCTGGCGGTAGAAGACTACTTCTCGTTCGGCTATGTGCCCGACCCGCGCTGCATCTATCGCAGTGCTCACAAGCTGCCGCCTGCCACCACCCTCACGTTGCGCCGCGGCCAGTCACACCGTGCAGAGCCCGTTCCGTATTGGGACGTGCATTTCACCAATGACAACCGCATGGGCTTGGCCGATGCGCAGGCAGAGCTGCGCGATCGTGTGCGGGAGTCGGTGCGACTGCGCATGATCGCGGACGTACCACTTGGCGCATTTCTATCCGGAGGCGTTGATTCGAGTGCCGTGGTGGCCACCATGGCTGGTCTGTCCAGGGTTCCGGTGCGCACCTGCACCGTCGGCTTTGACGATCCGCGTTTCAATGAGTCCATCTTCGCGCAACAAGTGGCCGATCGGTACCAGACGGATCACCGCCTGGAGATCGTTAAAGGCGACGACTTCGACCTCGTCGATACCCTCGCTTGGCTGTACGACGAGCCTTTTGCCGACAGTTCGTCCATCCCCACCTATCGCGTCTGTCAGATGGCGCGTAAACAAGTGACTGTGGCGCTTTCTGGCGATGGAGGTGATGAAAGTTTGGGAGGCTACAGGCGCTATCGCATGCATTTGGGCGAAGAGGCTGTGCGCGGCTGTCTGCCGCAAGGCTTGCGCCGCTCTGTGTTTGGCGCTTTTGGTCAGCTATACCCCAAGGCGGACTGGGCTCCGCGCATGTTTCGAGCCAAGACCACCTTCCAGGCGATGGCCATGGATACGGTGCAGGCTTACCACCACAGCGTTTCATACCTGCGGTCTGACCAGCGCAAGCGCCTATTTTCCTCGGCGTTCCAGCGTACTCTGGACGGCTACAACGCACTTGACGTATTTCGTAACCATGCACAGCGCGCGCAGACGGACGACCCGCTCGCGCTCATCCAGTACCTCGATTACAAGACCTGGCTTGCAGGCGACATCAATACCAAGGTGGACCGCGCCAGCATGGCCCATTCACTCGAAGTGCGTGAACCATTGATGGATCATCCGCTGATCGAATGGTTGGCCACGCTGCCGAGTTGCTTGAAGATCCATGGGGGTGAAGGCAAATATGTCTTCAAGAAGGCATTCGAGCCCTTGTTGCCGCGCGATGTGTTGTACCGGCCCAAGATGGGTTTTTCGGTACCCATGGCCCGCTGGCTGCGCGGACCGCTGCTCGCACGCACGCGCGCAGCGGTGTTGAGTGAGCGCATGCTTGCCACTGGCTATTTCAATGCAGAAGTGCTGCAGACGTTGATCAGCCAGCATCTGTCCGGTCAGCGCGACCACGCGACGCAGCTATGGATGCTGATCATGTTCGATGCGTTTCTGCGCCAATATCACGCGCCAGTGTCATGATGACCGCGCAGCCTCGCCGGCGCATTGTTCATGTGGTGTACCGCTTCGGTGTCGGGGGGCTGGAAAACGTCGTCGTGCAACTCATCAACTGCTTGCCAGCTGATCAGTTTGAGCACGTAGTGCTGTCGCTGACGTCGGTCAGCGATTTCAGAAATCGAGTCATGCAACCCGACGTGCAGTTCATTGAACTGCACAAGCCGCCCGGGCATGCCATCCCGCTGTACCCGCGCATTTTTCGGCTGCTGCGAGAGGTCCGACCCGATGTGCTGCATACCTGCAATCTGGCTGCGTTGGAAATTGCCCCCCTGGCTTGGCTTGCACGCGTGCCATTGCGCGTCCATGCAGAGCATGGTTGGGATGCACATGATCCCAAAGGAGAGAGCCGGCGTTACCAACAGGTACGCAAACTCTACAAGCCTTTTGTAAGCCATTACGTGGCTGTTTCCGAAGAAATCAACACGTACCTCAGTCGGGTGATTGGCGTACCGGTCCATGAGCGATCCCTGATTGCCAACGGGGTCGATACCGACCACTTTTCACCAGCCTCTGGCTCGCGCGTAGCGGTTCAGGGGTGTCCGTTTGACTTGGAAAAACACTGGCTCGTTGGCACCGTTGGACGTCTGCAGACGGTCAAGAACCAGCCGCTTCTGGCCCGGGCTTTTGTGAGCTTGCTACGCAGCCATCCGGAAGCCATGGATCGCATGCGCCTGGTCGTGGTGGGCGAAGGGCCGTTGCGCGCAGAGATCGAAGACATTCTCTCGCGAGCAGGCGTTCGGCAATTGGCATGGTTGGCCGGTTCCCGAGATGATGTGGCAGAGATTCTGCGAAGTCTGAGGTGCTTTGTCCTGCCGTCGCAGGCGGAAGGAACATCCTGCACGCTTCAGGAGGCGATGGCCAGTGGTTTGCCGGTGGTTGCAACTGCGGTTGGCGGAACGTCCGATTTGGTCGAGCCGAACGTTACGGGGAAATTGGTGCCGCCCGACGACGAAGCTGCGATGGCAGATGCAATCTGGAGTCTGTTTGGCAGCGCTGAAAAGGCTGCGATTTTTGGCCGAATGGCGCGGGACCGCGCTGTGAAACGCTTTCGGCTCGATGACATGGTTGCTCGTTACGGCCAGCTGTTTTCGGGTGAATCGGTGAGCCAGGAGCATCGCCCGAAATGACCGAAGCCGTCAACTACAAAAGTGCCCTCATCAAGGGGGCCTTCTGGACCGTTGGGGCACGTTGGTCCATCAAGGGTATTGGCTTTCTCAATACCGCCATCATGGCGCGGCTGCTGGTACCGGCTGACTACGGTATTGTGGCCATGGCGATGCTGGTGGTCGGCTTGATCCAGGCCATCGTAGATTTCGGGGCTTCAACTGCTCTGCTTCGAAAAGGTACGCTGGACACTGACTACATCGACTCTGCCTGGACGCTCTGCTTGTTGCAGAGCGTCGGTATCGGTGTGCTGGTGCTGGCGGTTTCTCCGCTGGCAACCTTGTATTTCGAGGAACCTCGGGTCCAGGGCATTCTTTGGGCGATGGCGGTTTGTGTTCCGCTCAATGCTGCCTCCAACATCGGCTTGGCCCTGGCGCAAAAGGATCTGCAATTCTCACTGGATTTTCGCGTCAGCGTGGCCTCGCGCCTTTTGAGTGTCGCTATCACGCTGGTTGCCGGATTCCTGCTGCGCGATTTCCGCGCACTGGTCATCGGCATCTGTTCCAACTACGTGGCGCAGTTTGTGCTCAGCTACGTGATGCATCCTTACCGTCCGCGTTGGAATATCCGCCGGATTCCTGAAATCTGGAAAGTCACCAAGTGGTTATTGCTGGCAGGTGTCGGAGCATTCCTGATGCGCAAAAGCGACGAGGTGATTGCCGCCCGCATTGGGGGGGCGCACGACTATGGCATCTACAACGTTGGCGCTGATCTAGGCAGCCTGCCCATCGGCGAGCTTGGACCGGCCATGCTTCGCGCCTTTCTGCCAGTCCTCTCGTCGATCAAAGACGATGCTGAACGAACTTCCCGTGCAGTGCTCAAGATCTTTGCGGCAGCCAACTCCATCACATTGCCGATCGGCTCAGGTGTTGCAGCAATTGCGGGGCCCATGACTCTGGTTATTCTTGGTCCGAAATGGACAGAAGCAGGGGTGTTCGTTGCGGGCTTTGCGTTGGTGGCAACGGCTCAGTTCGTGATGCACCCCTTGAACAACCTGCTGCTTCTGCGTGGACTCACCCGTTTGCAGAATCGCATTGTTTGGGTGGAGGTGTCAGTGTTCATCTTCGCTGTGGCGCTATTGACCCCCCAAATGCACCTCATGGGATTGCTTGCGGCCCGCGCGGCGGGGGCTGCTGCCAACCTGGGGACTACGGCCTACTGTACGTGCAAATACACGAGCGTGACATTGAAAGACATCATGCATGGCGTTTGGAGGCCCCTTTCTGGTGCGGTGCTGATGCACTGGTTGGTGGCCTGGGTAGTTCAGTGCACGACCGAACCGGTTGTTCAGCTGCTGGCCGGCATTGCTACTGGCGTTATGACCTACGCCGTCTGGCTGGTCTGCTCTTGGCTTATGTCAGGCAGGCCGGAAGGCCTGGAGTCCACCGTTCTGGACTTGATTGGAAAGACGCTAAATATCAAGATTCCACTCTAGATCATGCAGCGGAGATATTGCTTGCATGACATTGCTCAGATACCGTAGCAGGGGGAGGCTTTTCAATGAAGGTGATGCTCGTCTTTGGCACCCGTCCCGAGGCCATCAAGCTTGCTCCGCTGATCAAGGCGTTGAAGGCACAAGCGCCCACTTTGCAGACGGTGGTGTGTGTCAGCGCTCAGCACCGGGAAATGCTCGATCAGGTGCTGCAGCTTTTTGACATCGCACCTGACCACGATCTGAACATCATGAGGCCGAGGCAGGATCTGTTCGATGTCACTTGTGGCATCCTGTCCGGTCTCAAGCCTGTGCTGCAAAGTGAGCGGCCCGATCTGGTCTTGGTCCATGGTGATACCACCACGACGTTGGCGGCCAGTCTGGCTGCTTACTATGCAGGCGTTCCGGTGGGGCATGTGGAAGCGGGCCTTCGGACGGGGAACAAACATGCGCCGTTTCCTGAGGAGATCAACCGACAGCTCACGGGCGCTATCGCAGACCTGCACTTTGCGCCCACCAACGCTGCCCGTGCCAATCTCTTGCGCGAGGGGGTTGGCCAGGACCGTATCCATGTGACCGGTAACACCGTCATTGATGCATTGGTTGCGGTGGTGGAGCGGCTGCATGGCGATGAGGTTTTGCGTGCCGCGTTGGACCGCAAGTTCTCTTTCCTGGATGCTGAAAAGCGCCTGATTCTGGTTACCGGCCACCGCCGGGAGAACTTCGGCCAGGGATTCGAGCAGATCTGCCAGGCATTGACCGACATCGCGGCAAGCGAACCGAATGTCGAGGTGCTCTATCCCGTGCACCTCAATCCGAATGTGCGCAAACCGGTGACCGAAATTCTGGCCACCCAACACCTGACCAACGTGCATCTGATCGACCCGGTGGACTACCTGCCTTTTGTCTATCTCATGAATCGCGCCCACCTCATCATCACCGACAGTGGCGGGGTGCAGGAGGAGGCGCCTTCCCTGGGTAAGCCCGTGCTGGTGATGCGCGACACAACCGAGCGCCCTGAAGCCGTAACGGCCGGAACGGTGATTTTGGTAGGGACCTCGCGCGACCAGATCGTCAAGGAAACTCGGAACCTACTGCGCAACCCAGCGGCATACGCGACCATGTCGCATGCCTATAACCCCTATGGTGATGGCAAGGCTGTAGGGCGTATTGTTCAGTTGATATTGTCGTTCAAGCAGAAGTGAGGACCGGCATGGCACGCATTACCCAGAAGATCATTGTCATGGGGCTGGGATACATCGGTCTGCCCACGGCATCCATGCTCGCCACCAAAGGGCATCAGGTGTTGGGCGTGGATGTCAATAAGGATGCTGTGGAAACCATCAACTCCGGCCACATCCACATCGTCGAGCCGGACCTGGATGTCCTCGTGCGTTCAGCGGTCAACAGCGGCAATCTGAAAGCCTCCAAGGAGCCGGAGGAGGGTGACACTTTCATCATCGCCGTTCCCACGCCGTTCAAGGAGGTGGATGGCAACCCCAAGGCGCCTGACCTGTCCTACGTCGAGGCTGCGACTCGGACCATCGTGCCTTACTTGCGGCCAGGCAATCTCGTGATCCTTGAATCCACGTCGCCGGTCGGTACCACCGAACTGGTCTATCGCATCATTGTCGAGAGTCGACCTGAGCTTGAGGGGGAAGTCCATGCGGCGCATTGCCCGGAACGCGTTTTACCCGGACACATCCTGCGTGAACTGGTGGACAACGACCGCATCATCGGCGGTCTCACCAAGGCCGCCAACGAGCAGGCCAGGGCGCTTTACAAGAGCTTCTGCAACGGCGCCATCCTCCTCACAGACAGCAGAACGGCGGAGCTTTCCAAGTTGGTCGAAAACTCCTTCCGTGACGTCAATATTGCGTTTGCCAATGAGCTCTCGGTCATATGTGACCATCTAGGCATCAACGTTTGGGAAACCATCGCGCTGGCCAATCGCCATCCCCGCGTCAACATTCTTCAGCCAGGGCCTGGCGTGGGTGGCCATTGCATTGCCGTGGATCCGTGGTTCATCGTGTCCTCTGCGCCGCAGCAGGCACGGTTGATTCGTACCGCCCGCCAAGTAAACGACGACAAGCCGCACTGGGTCATCGAGAAAGTGAAAGCCAAGGCTGCTCGATTCAAATCGCCGGTAATAGGTTGCCTTGGCCTGACTTTCAAGGCCAATATCGATGATCTGAGGGAATCTCCGGCGCTCGATATCGTGCGTGAACTCCTGCGCCTGAATATTGGGCAGCTTCTCGCGTGTGACCCCAATGTCCAACCGGGAAAACTGGAGTTCGCCCTGGCCCCGCTTAAGCAGGTGCTCAAGGATGCCGACATTCTTGTGCTCCTAGTGGACCATGGCGAATTCAAGGAAATCGATCTGGACTCCATCCGCGACAAGGTGGTGATCGACACACGGGGCGCGCTGCGCTGAATTTTTCATGAAAATTCTCTACCACCACCGCACCGCTTCCCGCGATGGTCAGGTCGTCCACATCGAGGAGATGGTCGATGCCCTGCGCCTGCTCGGGCACGAGGTACGGGTGGTGGCACCGGCGCTAGGGCGTGCTTCTGGTGCGCAAGGACAAATGGGTGCCGACAGTGGGTGGGTTGATCGCCTCAAGGCCGCCATGCCCAAGGCTGCTTACGAATTGCTGGAGTTGGCTTACTCGTTGCAGGCCTACAGGCAGTTGCGTCGGGCGACAAAGGATTTCCGGCCGGACTTCATCTACGAGCGCTACAACCTTTTTCTGCTGGCTGGGCTGATGCTCAAGAAGCGCTTGGGGATTCCATTGCTGCTGGAGGTCAACTCGCCACTGGTGCATGAACGCTCGTTGCACAGTGGTGGTCTTTCCTTGAAGCGGTTGGCCGAGTGGGCTGAAGAAACGGTCTGGCGAGGTGCCGACGTCGTGCTCCCCGTCACCCGTGTCCTTGCGACCTATGTTGAGGCACGCGGGGTTCCTGTGCAACGGATTCGCGCCGTGCCCAACGGCATCAACGAGGCACATTTCAGTGTGGCGCCATCGGTCGAAGTCGCCAAGGCGAGGCAGGGACTGCAAGGCCGGTTGGTGCTCGGCTTCACCGGGTTTGTGCGTGCTTGGCATGGTGTGGATCGCATTCTGGATTGGATGGCGACCCCCTGCGCACCCGACTCGGCCCATCTGCTGGTGGTGGGTGATGGGCCTGTGCGCGCGCAACTCGAAGATCAGGCGCGGCGCCTGGGTTTGGGCGACAGGATCACGTTCACAGGCGTGATCCATCGTGATCAGGTGCCAGCGCATGTGGCGGCGTTTGATGTGGCCTTGCAGCCAGCCGTCACTGCTTATGCATCCCCTCTCAAGCTCATGGAATACCTGGTCATGGGAAAGGCGATCATCGCTCCGGACGTGCCCAATCTGCGAGAGGTTTTGTCTGATGGGGTCAACGCCGTGCTGTTCGACGAAGCATGCGCTGGCGGCTTGGAGCAGGCGCTGACCACCCTTTGCCTTGATCGCGACCTCAGACTGCGGCTGGCACAGGGAGCGAGGGAAACCATCACTCGCCTGGATCTCACGTGGCTCGGCAATGCCCGCCGGGTTGTCAGTCTGGCGGAGTCGCTGAAATGAAAGTACTCCTCTTCAGTACCCTCTATCCCAGCGAGCAGAGACCCATCCATGGAATTTTCGTGGAGACTCGCCTGAGGGAACTGATGAACACCGGACGCGTTGATGCGCGTGTGGTGGCGCCAGTTCCCTGGTTTCCGTTCAAGAGCGACCGCTTTGGCGAATACGCGAAGTTCGGGGCTACCGCGCGGCATGAGATTCGATATGGCCTGGAGGTCCATCATCCCCGCTATTTTTTACCACCCCGGATAGGCATGACGCTGGCGCCCTTCAGCATGGCGCTGGGGGCGCTCGGGACGGTTCATCGCCTGCGGCGCGAAGGTTTCGACTTCGAGTTGATCGACGCACATTATTATTACCCCGATGGCGTGGCTGCAGCCTTGCTGGCACGTTGGTTCAGCACGCCGCTGGTCGTGACTGCGCGCGGAACGGATCTGAATCTCATGCCTCAGTATGCGATCCCGCGGCGCTTGATTTTGAACACAGCCAAGTTGGCGGGTGCCTCTATCGGAGTTTGTCAGGCACTCATGGATCAGCTCCAAGAACTTGGTGCCGATCCTGGCAAGCTGCATACCCTGCGCAATGGTGTGGATCTGAAGAAATTCACGCCTGAACCCCGGGACGAGGCACGGCGTCGTCTTGGGCTTGACTCTGGCAATCGCTACCTCTTATCGGTGGGGCATCTCATTGAGCGCAAAGGGCACTTCGTTGCCATCGAGGCGCTGGCTCTCATGGCGCCCGATGTGTGTCTGTTGGTTGTTGGAGAGGGGCCGGAGCGGGCTATGCTGGAGGCTCAAGCCAAGCGTCTTGGGCTTGGCGCACGGGTCCACTTTGCAGGCATGGTGGCGCAGCAGGATCTGAAGTGGTGGTACAGCGCCGCCGATGCCCTGACCCTTTGTTCCAGCCGCGAAGGCTGGGCCAACGTGCTGCTGGAGTCCATGGCTTGCGGCACACCCGTGGTCGCCACCAACATCTGGGGGACTCCCGAAGTGGTCAGCAATCCGGCGGCAGGCGTCCTGATGGAGTCGCGCACTCCGAAGGCACTGATGCAGGCCTGGACGAAGCTCGCTAGCGCATACCCCGCGCGCGAGGCTACGCGGCTCCATGCCGAGAACTTCTCCTGGGAGTCCACCACGGAGGGCCAATGGGCACTTTTTCAGGAACTGGTGCGGGCCCATCGGGCAAGTGCCGTCCGTTCGTTTCCCACACCCTGAAGCGGCTCCAACTCCATGCGCAGTCTGTTTCTCACCGTTGTCTATCTTTTGATCATCGCGTTGGGATTCCAGGCTTCCTACGTCTGGATGCTGGGTTACGTATGGGTTGACATCTTCACTCCGCAACTGGTCGCCTATTCGCTCCTGCCGTCCATTCCGGTATCGATGATCCTGGCCGTGTTCGTGCTTTTCGGGCTGCTTCGATTGCCGAAGGATCCGGATGTGGTGGCCCGCAGCGTTACCGTGCTCACGGTGCTGCTGGGCGCATGGATGTCTCTGACCTTGCTGTGGGCTGAAGTGCCCGATGCTGCCTTTGCAAAGTGGAACTGGGCCATCAAGAGCGTTCTTTTCTCATGCTGCGTGCCTTACTTCCTGCGCAACCGTATCCACATCGAGGCGTTTCTCTGGACGCTGGTGTTGTCGGGTATCGCGCACTGCCTGCCATTCGGCGCAAAGGTGCTGATCTCGGGGGGGGGTATGGCATGCCTCTTGGCTTGGTGAATATGAACCATGGATATGGCGAAAGCAGCACACTGGCGATGTTTGCCGTCAGTCTGGTGCCCATCTGCCTCTATCTATACAAGTGGCAGATCTTGCTGCCCCATCCGAGGCTGGTGCGGCTCCTGTTGGTTGGATTCATCATCTTGGCCCTGCTGACCTCGATCGGAACATACGCCCGTACTGGCCTCATCAGCATGGGCGTGCTGGGGATGCTGCTGATGCTCCGGTCCAGGCGGCGTTTGCTCTACCTCGTCGTGGCACCTCTCATTCTGATGCTACTTCTCGGTATCACCAGTGAAAGCTGGATGAATCGGATGTCCACGATTGGCGACAGTTCGGAAGAGTCGGCAATGGGGCGCGTGGCGGTCTGGCTGTGGACGCTCAAGTACGTCATGGCTCACCCCTGGGGGGGCAGCTTTGACGTCTTCCTGATCAACGAGATGACGATTCCGCTGGCTGACGGCTCCACCCTCACGGTGCTTTCAAAGGCTTTTCACAGCATCTATTTCGAGATTCTCGGGGAAACCGGAATTCCAGGCTTTGCGCTGTTTCTGGCCATAGTCTTGGTCACCCGGCACACGTTCGTGGTACTGCGGAACGAGCGGTTCGGCCCCGGTGCGGAATGGCTAAGCGATGTCGGACAGTACCTGTTGTTCACGCTGTATGTCTTTCTGGCTGGTGGGGCCTTCATTGGCATCGGCTTTCAATCCTATTTTTATTATCTTGCCGCTCTGTCGGTCGCGCTGTTCAACATCCGGCAGAAGATGCGCCGTAGCATGTAGATAAGTGCTGAAGAGGCGGTTCCAATCATGAAATCCGGCAACATCTCTGCGCTGACTGGTTTGCGTGGGTTGGCAGCCTGGCTGGTGGTGGTCTACCATTTTCGGGAGGTGCTCACCGGGAGATTCGGGGGCTGGGCCTTGGCTTTCGTAGACGAGGGCTTTCTGGCGGTTGATCTTTTTTTCATCCTCAGTGGCTTCGTGCTCTACGTGAACTACGGCATTGATTTCGGTCGTTTGCGGCTTCCGGAGATGCTGGCGTTCTACGGCAAGCGGCTGGCCCGCATTTACCCGCTGCATTTGGTCATTCTGCTGCTGTACCTTGCCAATCCGGTCGCGCTGTATTTTTTTTCGAATACCGGCCAGCTTGGCGAGCGGTATGACCCGCTGTACTACCTGGCGTCCTTGCTGCTAGTGCAGAACTGGGGGTGGACTGATCGCCTGGCCTGGAACGTACCGGCCTGGTCGATCAGCACGGAGTTTGCCGCGTATCTGCTGTTTCCGTTTCTGGCGCTGTTCTTGGGGCGCGAACGATGGCGCGCGGGGGCGCTGGCGACGGGCCTCGTTTTGCCTGCATTCGCAATCGCTGCGCTCTATCACTTGGCGGAATTGCCCTCGCTGGGCAGCGGCATCGGGCAGTTCGGCATATACCGATGTGTGGCTGAGTTCTTCATGGGCATGACGATCGGCAAAGCCTATGGGCAATGGCAGGATACCCGTCGACTCGCCTGGTACGCAGGTGCAGCGCTGTGTGTCTGGCTCATGTCAGTTACGTTGTGGCAGCTGCCGGATACCGTGTCTGCCCCCCTGGGATTTGTGCTGCTGATAGTCGTGTTGCTTGACGGGCAAGGCACCGTGGCTCGATGGTTGGGCTCCCCGGTGCTGGTTCGCATCGGGGAGTGCTCTTATTCGACCTATCTGGTCCACTATCTGGTGAAGGATTGGGTCAAGTTCTTATCCACAGACATCGGACTGCTGCAGTTCGGGACCTACCTGGCAGTGGTGGCGCTGCTTTCGATCATCCTGTATCGGTTGGTTGAGGTGCCGGCCAGAACCTGGCTGTATGGTCTCATTGTCACGAAAAAAGGGGTGATCCATGCTGGATAACATCTCGATCGTCGTCTCTGTCGGACTATTGATATACATGTTGGTCCTTGCGATACGGAAGGATCGGTGATGTTGCTCCCCTGCCTGAAACTGCTATCGCGTGGCAAGCTCACGGTGCTTCTCTTCCACAAGGTGCCGGCCCGTCTCGATCCGATGGTCCGTGCCGAGTTCGATCTGGCCGCCTTTGAGCGGTTGCTGGCGTCAATCACCAAACTATTCCGTATCATCCCGTTGGTCGAGGCATCCCGCGCCCTTCGCGCGGGTAACTTGCCTGGACGAGCGGCCTGCATTACCTTCGACGGCGGCTATGCCGACTGGTTGCACGGGGTGATACCCGTGTTGGAGAAATATGCTGTCCATGCCACGTTCTTCATCGCCTCCGGCCAGCTTGCAGGGCGACCAATGTGGAGCGAGCGGACTCTGCATGCAGTCCGGAGCGCGCCTGCAGAACTGCAGGACATCGCGTTGTCGGATGCCGCTTCGCCTCGTGTCGACTTCGGCAGCCTGGATGCGAAGACGGAGGCGCTGATCCGCCTGGACCGCTTCCTCAAATTCCAGAACCCGAAGCGTCGCGAGGAACTGCTGCAGGAGCTTGAAGGACTGGCCGGAACGACTCTGGGTGATGTACCCCATATGTCGGTTGCCGATCTGCGGGCCATCCATGCCAAAGGTTTCGATATTGGAGGCCACTCCGTAGATCTTCCCATCTTGACGCGTTGTTCAGTGGAGCAAGCGCGGCACGAAATTGGCGCGTGCAAGGATCATCTCGAATCACTGATCGGGGCTCGGGTCGCCGCATTCTCGTACCCGAACGGCCTACCGACCGAAGACTTCAACGAAGAGCATGTCAAGCTAGTCGAGCAGTGTGGTTATGAAGTGGCCGTGACCAGCCACAGAGGAACCGCCAACGAACAGAGCTCGGTGTTCCAGATACCACGGCATACGCCAACAGGGAACGCTGGACCCCGGTGGGAATTCCAGCTTGCCCGGAGCCTGATCGAGCCGCACAGGCAGATCGCCGTGCCGGAAGACGGGCTTCGACGGGTGTTAATGGTTGCTTTTCATTTTCCACCTCAGGCGGGCAGCAGTGGCGTCCTGCGAACGCTCAATTTTGTGAAGCACCTGCCATCGGGCCAGTGGTCTCCGGTTGTGTTGACGGCATCGTCTTCTGCATACGAGGAGCAGCGTAATGACCTGATTAGTTCAGTGCCGCCGAACACGCCGATCTTGCGCGCTCTCGCTCTGGACGCAGCCAGGCACCTGTCAATTGCCAAGAAGTATCCTGGTGTCCTGGCGCTCCCCGACCGCTGGTCCACATGGTGGTTTGCTGCGGTGTTCAAGGGCTTGAAGGCCGTCAGGCAGTACAGGCCCGCGGTCATTTGGAGCACGTACCCCATCTCAAGCGCTCACATGATTGCGGCGACGATCAGTCGCCTGACGGGATTGCCCTGGGTGGCCGATTTTCGCGATCCCATGGTTTCGGCAAGTTCCCCGGCACCTGGGATGCAGCGCCAGGTCATGACGTGGCTGGAGGCCCGCGTCCTTCACCGCGCAGCAGCCTGTGTTTTTACGACGGAGCGTGCTGCAAAGGAATACGCGAGGCGCTATCCGCTTGAGGCGCACAAGTGCAAGGTGATCGCCAATGGATACGACGAAACGGTCTTCGCTGGGGTCACTCCTGCACGATCAGGATTGGAACGGCGGACGCTCTTCATGCTCCACAGTGGTCTCATCTATCCGAGGGATCGCGATCCGTCCACGTTCTTTGCTGCAGTGCAAGGGCTTATCGATGACGGCAGCCTGGATCGGGAACACCTGCAAATTCGCTTCAGGGCTCCCAAGCATGGCGCGGAAGTCTCCGACTCTGCGGCCAAACATGGCCTAAGCGACGTCGTCGAGATATCTCCGCCAATTCCCTATGACGAGGCCATCGCCGAAATGCTGGGAGCAGACCTGCTGCTTGTCTTCCAAGGCTCCAATTTCAATGCGCAGATTCCAGCAAAGGTCTACGAGTATCTCCGGGCGCAATCCCCGTTGTTGGCCGTGCTGGATCCAGCTGGAGACACGGCGGGCCAGCTGCGTCCGTTCGATGGCGTGTTTCTGGGAGACATGGCGAGCAGCGACGATATTCGGCGCGCGCTATTGCAGTGGTTGGCGATCCGAAAGCTGCATGGGGGAGGCATTCCGCCCAGATCCTTGGATTCGGTTCGAGTGTTTTCCAGGGAGGCTCAGGCTGAGCGCCTTTGCGAGATGCTCAATGCGCATGCAAGCCCGGCTACGAATGAAGCGGCGGAGCGCATCGCTTGAGGGCTTGCCACAGTTCGCCACAGTGTTGATACTTGCCACAAAGTACTTCAAATTGGCGAAGGAGCTTGCATGAACAGCACGGAGGCGTTTCGTGTCCCATCGTTTGCATGTCGCCACTGCGGTGCAACCGTCGTCTTGCCGTTTGCCGACTTGGGCATGACGCCCTTATGCCAGACACAGATTGCTCCAGAAGACTTTGACAAGCCCGAGCGCTACTTTCCGTTGCAGGCGTATGTGTGTACGCAATGCTGGTTAGTTCAATTGCGTGACTGCATCAGTTCTGGCGACGTTTTTACAGAGAACTATCCTTACTTTTCCTCTTACTCTTCGAGCTGGGTTCAGCATGCCAAGTGCTATGTGGATCGCATGGTTGGCCAGCTGGGGTTGTCGGCCAGCAGTTTGGTCGTGGAATTGGCCAGCAACGACGGCTACTTGTTGCAGCATTTCGCCCCGCACGCTGTTCCGGTGCTGGGCGTAGAACCCTCGCGCAGCGTGGCTGAAGCAGCTCAACGCAAGGGCATCCGCACGGAGACCTGTTTTTTTGGCCGGGACACGGCACGCGCCTTGCGCGATGTTTACGGTGCGGCCGACTTGGTGGTTGGGAACAATGTTCTGGCGCACGTGCCAGATATCAACGATTTCGTCGCAGGAGTCAAGGAAGTGTTGACGCCGGGCGGTACGGTCACCTTCGAGTTCCCGCACCTGCTCAATCTCATCCGATTCAACCAGTTCGACACCATCTATCACGAGCATTTTTCTTATCTGTCGCTGCATGCTGTGCAGGCAGTATTTCGCACCGCCGGCCTTGCACTGTACGACGTTGAGGAGCTGAGCACCCATGGCGGGTCGTTACGGGTGTTTGGTCAGCATGCGGGTGGTGTGCTTCCCCTCAGTCACGCGGTGGCGGCGCTGCTTGAGAAAGAGCGGATTGCGGGAATGCTCGATGGGCATGTCTATGCCAGATTTGCCGAGCAGGCCTGCGCGAGCAAGCGCGACATTCTGAGCTTTCTGATTGATGCCCGTCGCCGTGGCAAGCGCGTTGCGGGGTACGGGGCGCCGGGGAAGGGCAACACGTTGCTGAATTTCTGCGGCATTGGCACGGATCTGATCGATTTCACGGTGGATGCCAATCCGGCCAAGCAGCACACATTTGCACCGGGAAGTCGTATTCCGATCTATCCTCCCGCGCACGTCCGGTCCATGAAGCCCGACTATCTTTTCATCCTGCCATGGAACCTGAAAGAAGAAATCATGGCCCAGACGGCATACATCCGGGAGTGGGGAGGGCAGTGGGTAACGCCCATACCTGAGCCAAGGGTCTGGACTGAGCCAGTTGCTCCCGTTCAGGAGGGGTGAATCATGAAAGTCGTGTTGTTTTGCGGCGGAATGGGCACTCGGATGCGAGAGTTCTCAGAGACCATTCCCAAGCCACTGGTCCATGTCGGGCATCGGCCCATCATCTGGCATCTCATGCGTCACTTCGCGTACTTCGGACACAAGGATTTCATCTTGTGTCTAGGCTACAAGGGAGAAATGATCCGGGAGTTTTTCCTCAACTACAAGCCGCACATGAGTGAGGACTTCCGGCTTGAGCAAGGGGTGCCAAAACTGCGCTCCAACGTGACTGATGTGCGTGACTGGAATATCGAATTCGTCGATACAGGACTTCGGCGCAATATCGCCGAAAGGCTCGTCGCGGTCCGGCACCTTCTCCGAGGGGAAGAGGTGTTCCTCGCCAATTACTCGGATCAGTTGTGTGACATTGACTTGGAGCAGTACATCGGACTGGCCAAAGCGCAGCAAAAAATCGCCAGTTTCGTTTCTGTGCGGCCGGCAGGTAGCTACCACACCGTCGTCACGGAGTCGGATGGAATGGTCCGGTACATTGGCCCGTGGGCAGATGCCGAATTGTGGATCAATGGGGGTTACATGGTGCTTCGCCGGGAGATCTTCGAGCACATTGAACCCGGAGAGGAACTGGTCGAGGCCCCCTTCCAGCGCCTCATTGCGCAAAAGCAGTTATTTTCATACCGGCACCAGGGGTTCTGGAAGGCCATGGATACCTACAAAGACAAACTGTCTTTTGATGAGGATTACGAGAGTGGCTGCCGGCCTTGGGAACTCTGGAGCCGTGGCTGAAACCTCATCCACCGTTGGTGTGCGCGCTTTCAGCCGAAACGAAAGATGAGCAGCACGCCGGCTGTACCGATGATCATCGCATGCAGAAGCAGTACCTTGCCGCTCAGTTTGCTCATGCGCCATACGAGATCAGTGCCCAGAAGTAACACGGTCAAAAAGACCAGTGCACAGACTACTGGCCAAGCGAGCCGTTCCCCTTCGATGAGGAATTCCATCATGGGGCTTTCACCGGGTTTTTCAGAATGATGGTCTCGCCCGCCACCGTGCGTTGCCCTTCTTCGACGTCAAACGCATAGCGTTCGTCGACTTCAATGACACAGGTGCTGCCGAACAGCATTCGACCCATGCGTTGCCCTTTCTCCAGATGGCTTCCGACCGGATGGAAAAATTCGATGCGCCGAGACAGATAGCTGGTGATAAAACGAATCCGCGCCAAGCCGTATTCGGTCCGGACTTCCATGTAGCGCTGTTTGGGTGAGCTTTTGTCGCGAAGAAAATAATAGGGCTCGTCACGCAACGGGTCTGAGCGGTCGCTGTCGACGATGTCGCCATGTTCCATGTAGCCCGTGATGGTCCCAGGGAAAGGCATACGGCCCACGTGGACGTCCCAGACGTTCAAGGATATGACCAGGAAGTTGCGCTGGTCACGGGTAAGCTTGGCCAGCACGGTCCCGTCGACAGCAGCAGTCCATTCGTCACCCTGTGGTATGCGGCGTTCCGGGTCGCGCAGGAAGAAGCGCAGGAAGCCCGGGTCTGGAGACCCGTCTTCCACCCATTTCCAGAGTTGCTCGACAGGCCACCGCTTCATCGGTGGAAGGAAGGGCGCCACAACCCGGGAGGGAAACGGGAAGCGCATCGCGTAATCAAGTAGCAGGAAAAGACAGGCGAAGACGATCACCAATTGAACCAGCAGAACCCAGTCAAGTTTCATGGCTTTCTCTTTGATCTGATGGCAGGCAAGCGGATGAGGAGGACCACTACGGGGGGCATTGAATATGCTCTGCTTATTTTGCAATGGAGCAACGTCATGGGGTTGGCCGTCGGTGACGGTGAATCCTGGACCACAGGAATCCCCCGTAGTGGATCAGGCCAGGGAGCGGGTCGGTCAGGCGGAAATGGGCATCCGTGGCGGCGCAGTCCCGGGTGTGATCGATGCGAGGCGGCGCCTCCTGCCGTGAATATCGGGTGGCCGGGTAGTCGATCCAGCTCCGTGATTTTGAGTAAGGCTTCTGAGCGGGGACAGGGCGCTGCATCATGTCGAGGTAGGCCGCATAGAGCCAATCCGAACCATTGAGTGCCGCGACTTCGTGCTGGTAATCCGTGCGATAGACCGTGGGCTCGATGAGGTAAAACGCGCCGTCGCGGATGTCGCGCTTGTATTCAATGCCTATCAGGCCGCGAAAGCCCATGCTCTCAAGGAAATGTTGGCTGAGTTGGGTGATGGCTGAATGGTGCTCCGGAGCCGCAATGCAGGCTGCTGTTCCTCCAACGGCCGGCGGCCAGCATAGTGTCTTCCTGCCAACGAAGCTGCGAAGCAGTTCCCCGGATCTGCCCACATAGAGCAGATTGAAATAGATGTCGGAATCCTCACCCTCGATCCATTCTTGAACGACCATGGGCACGGACGTTTGCTGCATCTCCTTGAGTAGTCGTTGCAGCTCTGCCCGGTCATCGATCCGGTAAGCTTTTTTGAAGCGCTGCGAATAAGCTTCATTGCGGACGGCGGGTTTGAGGACGCAAGGAAGCCTCAGAGTAGCCGTCCGCGCGTAGTCTGCGGGACCCATGATGGTGGCGGTCTTTGGCGCCGGGGCTCCGTGGTCGCTTGCCAGTTGATCGCAATCGGTCTTGTTCAGCAACCGGAGCGCCAAATCGGGACAAAAAAGATAGGTGCGAAAGCAGGTGTTCCACTGATCCGGTTGGGCGGAGATGGCTGCTACATCGTTTTCTTCTGTCAGAAAGAGTGCGCATTGCCTGTTTTGCAGGCCCAGAGCTGACACCAGATAAGACGGATCAAGAGAGCTGCCGGATTTCAGCTGTCGGGCCACATGGCGGGAGTACAGCGCGGGTCCCTTGCCCTGGTGTGACACCACCGCGCAATGCACGCGGTGGGCCGCTAGCGCACGCAATACGCCCAGCGCATTGAGGCCGCTGCCCAAGATGACCGCATTGATCTCAGCCACCGAGCACTACCTTGCGCGCGTGAAAGGCTTCCGCGCAGCCAGATTCGGCGCGGCATTCGATGCCGCGCAGGTGCATCAGACCCGTGAATACCTGCTCTCTGAACCAGTCCTTGGACCGCTGGGATCCGAAGTGTGTCATCAGGTGCCGCAATTTGTGGTCGGCGTGTTTACGGGTCAGCGGAACATATAAATTCGGTTGCCCCAAGTCACCTTCATACTTCGGAATCTCATATTCAAGGATCAATTGGTCGCGCCAGGTCTGCCAGGTCATTTCTGAAATCAGCCGATGATCCTGATGCCGGTCGTCCAGCCTATGCGTCAGGACGACGTCTGGAATGAACCTCTCCCGGACCGATGCCAAGAAGTTTTTTGCCGCGCTGAACTGCGCCGGGAGATACCCGTCATTGAAGTTCCCAAGGATGACCTGAGTGAGCTTGTTGCCAAGCAAGGCGCGTGCGCTCTTTCGAGCCTCCTTGGCGCGCAAATCATCCGTACTCATCACCACCCAGCAGATCTGCAAGGCCGGGTAGCGCTGGCGCCACTCCAGCAGCGTGCCTGCGCAACCTATCTCGATGTCATCGCTATGGGCACCGATGCAGAGAACGCGGGGCGCCGATGGCGGAAAGCCAAGAGCAATCATGGGCTGGGGGATCGTTTGGTCGATGCATGCCACCGGCCAAGCCGGCTCAATTGCAGAAATGAGGCAATTCCGTCAGGAATGTCCCGGAACAGGCGACCGCGTTCCCAGAAACACATCTTGGCAATGTAGTGATACGCCTGTCGCTTTTCAGCGGCTGCAACAGGTGTCTGGCTGACGGCCTTCTGCCATCCCAGAAAGAGGCGCCACGCAGGGAGCAGGGCGCGCAAGTCCGGGGCCGGGTAGTGGTGTCGGATATCGTCCTCTTTGGTCATCAAGATCGTGGCGGTTCGTGGATCCATTCTGCGCAGGAGTACCGCTTCAGGTACCAGGGCTAACTTGCCTTGCAGTGCCAAGCAACTCATCATCACGATATCGGCTTGCATGTAGTGGTCGATCACCGGGTGTCGTACCCGCAGCGCTGCAGAGCGGATCAGACCATTCATTGCATTGTTCAGCTTGATGGTTTCGATCAGCCTTTGGAAGCGCTTTGCTGGCGAATCGTCCATTACTTCGATGTCCCCAGCATAGGGCATGGCATCGTCTGGATTGGCTTCGAACAGGCGTGTGGTCGGCGCGGCCAGGACCACATCCGGATGCGTGTCGAGAATGGTGACGCAGTGTGCGAGGAAGTCTGGCGAACACAGATCGCTGCATGTGGACCACTTGAAGTATTCACCGCGCGCAGCATTCACCACGGCGCTGAAATTACCATTGGCCCCGACATTGAAACTTTGCCGAATCAGCCGGATTCGTGCGTCCCGCTGGCAATAAGACTCGATGATGCGGACGCTGTCATCCGTGGATGCGTTGTCGGAAATCACCAGTTCAAAGTCGTCGAAGCACTGCGCAAGCAGGCTGTCGAGCGACTGGGCGATCGTCACCGCGCCGTTGTACACAGGCATGCCAATGGTGACGCGTGGGGTAGCGGGTTGATTGATCACGGCAATTCCCCGAGCTATGCGATCCAAAACAGATCATCATCGATTTGATGCGTACGTTGCAGATAATGCAACTGCTTTAAGCGGGTGAAAGAGCGCCAAGCGTACAGATCTTTTGAAAAATCGATGCGCTTGAATAGACGAGCCAACTCCACTGCGCCATCGTGTGCCTTCCAGCGGGCCTTGAAGCCTGGAAGACGCGAAGCGATCTTGTCGAATGACACCCGATAACTGCGGTTGTCCGCACTGGGGGGGCCAGACGTGACTTCGCAGCCTGGAAAGGCCTCGGCCACGATGGCAGCGATTTCGCGAACACGGTAATTTTCGCTATTGGCCCCGACGTTGAATACTTCACCGTTAACCGCTGCGACCGGCGCTTCCACGGCGCAGGCCATAGCCTGGCAAATATCCTCGATGTGAACGATGGGTCGCCATGGGCTGCCATCGCTGGTCATTGCGATCCGTCCTTGGGTGCACGCAAGGGCGCAGAGGTCATTGAGCACGATGTCGAAGCGCATTCGAGGCGACGGACCGTAAGCGGTGGCATTGCGCAGGAACACTACGCAGAAATCGTTGCTGGCCATGGTGCGCACATCCCGCTCCACGTTGACCTTGCAGTGTGCATAGGCTGTTTGCGGATTTACGGCGGCGTTTTCGTCCAGGAATTCGCCCGTGCCCGCTCCGTAAACGCTGCAGGATGACGCGTATACAAAGCGCCGCACACCGGCCGCCCGGGCTGCACGTGCGATGCTGACGGAACCTTCGTGGTTGATTTTGTAGGTGATCTCGGGACGATTCTGGCCCAGCGGGTCGTTCGACAGTTCCGCCAAGTGAATCACGGCATCAAATCCTCGCAAGTCACTCTCAGAAACTTTGCGCAAATCCTTGTATACCGTTCGCGGCGCATGGGGCATTCCGCGTGTGTCGATGTAGAGCGTGCCGTCCATATAGAAGCCCGTGTCGAGACCGGTTATCTCGTGTCCGCGTGCCATGAGGATTGGCGCCAGTCGCGCACCAATGTAGCCTTCAGTTCCTGTCAGCAAAATTTTCATGGTTGCATCCTTCAAGAGTCTCAAGGTGTCAGGTCGTGTGTCCGTAGGTGGGTAGCTCGCTTCCGGATATGGTGCACAGATCCAGGCTCAGTGGTCCAGGTGACAGCAGGCCAGACTGCTCGGCCAACTCCGCCGCGTGCAGCAACGTCTGGAAATCCATTCCCGATGCCTCGGCTATGTCGAGCAGGCTGTGCAATCCGTCGGAATAGTTCAGGACCCAGAGCAGGGCATGCTGCAACGCCCCAATGTTTGTGTAGCCCCCCATCATCTGATAGAGGCCGCGCCGGCCGAGTTGGGGCTCGCCAAATGGCGACAGATTCAGGTAACGGCGATCGGACTCCAGCACGCATAGGATTCGCATGATCCGTTGCAGAGAGTCCGTCAGATGCTCTGCTTGCACCAAATCCAGGTTGTCGGCTGATGTGTGGTACTGGGGGTACGCCCCGTTGGGCGATCGCGTGATGCGGCCGACGGGCAGATTGATGCCTGGGGAGCAGAATTGACGCTCGTCGTAGCCCCACGGGGAGAAAGGCAGGACCGTTCCGGGCTTTTCGCCTTGGCACACGATGTTGGCGGCTGCCCGGTCGATAAGGGAATTGCCGTGGCGTGATCGCTTGTAGGTAATGGCGCCTGGGTCGCCGGCCACAGAAACGATCAAACCTGCCTTGATCTGGCCCAGATGTCCCTGGTTGCGGCTGAGCCATGTGATCGATCCGATGGTGGCCGGGGCGAACACGAGGCGATAGGTCCATTGCAGCTGGCTTCGCCGGAGATACTGCCCGAGGGCCGCCAGGAGAACTACACCTGAGAGGTTGTCGTTGCAAAGGGAGGGATGGCAAGTGTGGGCAAACAGCAGGACTTCGCTCGGGCTGGCCCCTGGAATGACGCACTCCGCATAACTCAGGCTGCCCGGGCGCAGATCTGCATCAATGCAGACCTCGTATTCACCTTCTTGCAGCGAGAGCAACTGCTGGTGTGCAAGGCAGAAGCCCCAGGTTTCACGGTAGTAGCTGGTGCGGTACGGAATCCAATCGGGGTGTTCGGGATCGCTGTGCAGATGTTCCTTGAGTTCCCGCAGGCCCAGGCGCCGGTGGACGGGGATGCTGTAACTGACCACATGCAGGTTGGAGCGTTTGAAATCGACGATGCAGACCCCCGATGAGTCCTTGATCCAGGCGTCACGAATCGTCCATTCATTGGGCACAGTCCAGTCG
This sequence comes from Acidovorax delafieldii 2AN, assembly GCF_000175235.1. Taxonomy (GTDB): domain Bacteria; phylum Pseudomonadota; class Gammaproteobacteria; order Burkholderiales; family Burkholderiaceae_C; genus Acidovorax; species Acidovorax delafieldii_B. The sequence goes on from NZ_ACQT01000007.1 coordinate 51,644, forward strand.
AATGCAGGCGTGCCGGTGGGGACTTCGCTGCGCACGAGGGGCAGGCTTTCCTGCAGGATGTCTAACGTCTGGCGCACGCCTTGGCCCGTGATGCTGCGGCAAATGGGGTAAAGGCGTTCCATGAGTGCGAACATGCGCGCGCCCACCTGGGCTGCATCCAGTTGCTGAAGTAGGTTCTGCAGTCGTTCCATGATGGGTTGGTCAATAGCGGGCGCGAGTCCAGAGCGTCGGACGCTCGGGGCCCACCCATTCGGGGTGGTTTTCTCGGCCCGAGTGATCTGAAATATCGCCGGGAGTCGGGTTCATGTTCAGGTACCAGAGGCTTTGCTGGCCAACTCTCGTGCTGCCTGGCACACGTGCCTCTTGATCCATGTCGTCCACAGAGAGGCAGGCCTGATAAATCTGGAAGCTGCTGAGCACTCCGTGCCACACCTCGTTGCCTGGCGCCCAAGGAGCGTCGCCCCAAGTCAGTGTCGGCCGGGGCGGGCTGGCGTTGCCCCAGTGCGCCGGGGCCGTGAAGATGACGCGATGCGGGGCATTGGTGAACGGAAGGTCCCAGTAGAACTCGTGGTGTTTGCCGAGCGGGCTCGCCCATGCGCGGAATCCCTGCACATACCAGCGGTCGTAGTCGACGGGCGCTCCCAGCAGATCCTTTTGCAGGATTGATATCTCCCAGCGGTGATCTGCTCCGGCCGGGGCTGGCTGAGGGTAGGGGTGCGCGCCGTAGTAGGCATCAGCCGTGCCTCGGCGGGTCCACAGAAAAGTCCTGAGATCGTCTTGGCCGTCGTCATTCCCCCAAAAGAATGCGGTGTAGTAGCCGTGTTGGCGTTGTGGACGGGCTCGCCATATATAGGTTGCCGGGTAGATGGCCAGCGGCTGGGTGAAGCGGAATCGCATGGTGTGCCGTACCCCCGCAGAACCAGGAAAATCCAGGCCGGTGTCGGGCAAGGCGAAGACGGTATGGGGCTCACTGTCGCAACCTGCGGTAGCAAGCGAAGCGGTTGCCGCTGAGGCGGCCAGGAAGTCGCGGCGTCGCCAGTTCATATTCTTATCCTTCCGGGCCATCTACGCGTCGCAGCCAAATTTCTCGCCAATAGGTATTGGAGGCGCGAGGGCAGCCGATGCGTTTGGGCGTGCACTCGGCCCGGCAATACACATCTTCGAGTTGGATGCAGGGACTCTTCATCTGCATCATCGTGCCGGTTTTCTCGTTGATGAGCTTGTCCACTCGCATCTGCACTCGGTGGCGCTCTCCGCAATATTTCGACATCTCCAGGTCATAGCGCATGCCGCGGTTGAAACCTCCTCGCGTGATGGTCTGAAGGATCTCGGATATGGGCTTGATCTCGACCCACTCACCAGGGCGCAGATTGAGTGTCTCCGTTGGCGTGGGGTGTCCATCAGCGATCACGCCACTCCCCAGTGGGTAGGGCTTGCCGCCGCGCAAGCGCTGGAAACGATTGAAAGCGGAAACCAGAAGACGGTACCCGTATCCGGTGTTCACGAGGTGGCGATAGCCTGCGAACAACAGCAGCTTGGTCATATGCCAGGCATCGTGGTTGCCGCTCGTGATGTCTCGAATGTACTGGCGCAGATCCCACCAGTGCAGCTGCGTCGTGGCCTCGTACAGTGCGGTGGTTTGACACACGTAAACGGGTTCTCTCGACGCATCTTCCTGGGGCACCATTGCATGTCGTCGCACGTCGGCTTGGGACACCATGGCTGGCGGAGGCTGGGCAGGCGTGGTGTCGCTGGCGCGTTTGAGCCAGGCCTCCTTCCAGAAGAAGACGCAATCTGCCATGCAGCCGCCATGCACTGAGCCATTGCATCGTGCGTGCTCCAGATGCACTGCATTGCGCATGCGTCGCCCCCCTGTCTTCTCGATGTTGTCGCAGGTTTTATGTGCAACTTTGAAAACTCGTAACTGCTGACCGCAGAAAGCGAGCATTTCAGGCTGGAAAGGAAGGTTGTCGAGGCGCGCCCTTTCGTCGAGCGTGCCCAGTATCTCCTCGGCTGATCGGACGGTGACCCATTCGCCAGCGTGCAGGCCTAGTTCGTGAGGCCACCTGAATTTGGATTCACTCACTGTGTCTGCTCCTGGTTCTTTTGAGCTTCAGACATGGCTGGAACCGGTACGAAGTTTGAAACGCTGTGCCCACTCCTTCGCCAAGCGTTGCAGCAGCATATGCTCGGCGCCCACGGGGCGCCCTGCAACATGCCACACCAGCAGCACCGCGGCGACGTAGGTACCCAGCGCCACGATGCTGCCCGCCAGCAACCAGATGAAGGTCGATACGAAGGTCGTGCCAACACGATAGGGGGGAATGACCCACTGCACCATCAGGATCAGCAGCGCCGATGCCAAAGCGGGACGTGTCGCGGCCTTGATAAACAGAAATGGCTGCAGCCCCAGGCAATGGCGGAGCTGGTACAGGTAAACCGGTGTGGACAGCAGCGAAGTCAGCAGTGCCGCATAGGCGGCACCTTTCACCCCTATGCTCTTGTCATACTGAAAGATTCCAGCGAGTAGCGCCAGCAGCATTGCCGTGTAAAAGAGATTGGCATACATCACTCGAGCGGGGAAACCACGGCCGATCAGCACGGCACAAATCGAGGCATGGAACAGCAGGAGCGCGCCGTTGAAGGCCAGCAATTGCATCAAGGGCACAACGTCCAGCCATTTGTTCCCCAACATCACGGGAATCAGATAAGGGGCAAGGGCGTGCATGCCGGCAGCGATGGGCAGAGCCACGAGTGCGAGAATTCCAACCGCGTTGGTGTAGGCGCTGGAGACTTCGGCTGGTCCGTGCATCTTGGCAAAGCCAGGGAGAAGCGCCCGATTGATTGGTGCCCCGATTTCCGTCGTGGGTAGGTTTGCGAGTTCGTAGGCGAGGTTGTAGGTGCCCAGTGAGTTGGCGCCGATCATTCGTCCCACGAAAAAGTCGGCTGCACGTTCCTTGAAGAATCCGGCGGCGTTGTTGACCAGGAGCCAACGCGAAAAAACGAGCAACTCGCGTGCTTTTGAAAAATCTAGCCGAGGACGATACGGGTGCATCAGATAACTGATGAGGACTCCCCCGAACTTCGACACCAGGATGCCTGCGACCAAGGCCCAGTAGCTTCGAAAGAGGAAGGCCAGCGGGACGACGATGCAGAAACTGATGAGCTTGCGGCTGACCTGGAACCTGAACTCGCGCCGGAAGTCCAGTTCCTTGAGGAAGGCCACAACGCCGATGTTCTGTGCTCCCGTGAACAGTGGCCCGAAAGCCAGTGCGATGACCACCCAGGCCAGTTCCGGCCTGTTGTAGAAAGTGGCAATGGGAACTGCCAGCGCGATCATCACCAGTGTGATCACGAGTCCCAGTAGCAGACTGCAGGTCCAGGCGCTGTTGTAGTGTTCCTGGGTGGCTTTCTGATTCTGGATGATGGCCGTATCGAAACTGAAGGCACTCAGGAGTTCGGCCATGGCAATGAATGACATCGCCATGGCTACCACACCGAAGTCTTCGGGCATGAGAAGGCGCGCCAGAATCAAGGTGCTGATCAAGCCGAGGCCTCGTTCGACCAGCTTGAACAGAATCATCCAGACGGCGCCTTTGGCAATCTTGGTCTGAGTGCTGTGAGGCATGTCGCGGGCGTCTCAGATAAGTGCAAAGCGTAAAGAGATGATGGGTCGTTTCAGGTGCGCGTGGCACTGATCCGAAGAACCATCCTCCATTCCCCTGCTCGTGCGAGCACCGGCCTGCAGCCGGACCGGACCAAATGCTTGATAGACGACACTTTTCCTCCTTCTTGCGGGTACAACTCTCGCAAATGAATTCAAAGCATCTTTATGATCAACTGATCCGAAACTATTTGCAACAGCAGTTTCGCACTCGTTTTGTCTTCCGTATAAGGGGCACCACTGCGACGATGGCTACGTAGCAGGTTCTCGGAAAACCTTTCTAAGGGCATTGGTTTTGGGGCCTTGAAGGCCCCAAGGCAACGTCGAAATGACTTGCTGAGGTGGTCGTCCGCTCATAGGCCTTTGGTTGTCATGGGCTCCAAATAAATTGGGGAGGGACTCGACATGAAGCCGTTCACCATTGCTCGCATTCTCCGTAAGGAACTGTGCGGGCAAAGTCCACGTGCCGTGTATTGGCGCTGTGCGACATTCCTCCGACAGGTCGGTGCGCTGTTCTGGCCGCGCAACCAGGGGTTTCGAAAATTAGTCGTAGGGGAGATGGGGCGATATCTGATTTCTGGCAGCAGACCGGTCGTAGGGGAGACCGAGAGTCGCATGCGGGCTGCCGTGGACTGGATATTGCGAGCCAAGGCAGCGGCTGGTGATGGCGGTGTCGCATTCGGTTACTTTCCCTGCGGACGAAATGACACTGGATGGATTTCTTCGTATCCGGAGACCACGGGCTACATCATCACATCGCTGTTGGGCTACTCTAGGCGATTCGGAGATCCGGCGGCCTCCGAGGCCGCGATGCACATGGCTTATTGGGAGGTATCCGTTCAGATGCCTTCTGGTGCCGTTCAGGGGGGGGCTGTATGCCCTCCGGAGCGTCAGACGGCGGCGGCTTTCAATACAGGCATGGTGCTTGATGGTTGGTGTTCCGCCTACATTCACTCGGGGGACGCGGTTTTCCTTGAGGCAGCGCGCCGTGCGGCAGACTTCCTGGTGCAGGATTTGGATGAGCAGGGCTTTTTCCAGACCAATGGCGCTTTCGTCAGTTCGGGGGAAATCAAAACCTATACCTGCCTGTGCGCGTGGGCGATCTACCGGTTTGGTGATATTGCCAATGATGATCGTTATCGGAATGCGGCCGTTCGCAGCATGGAGGCCGCGCTGCGCCAGCAGCAATCCAATGGCTGGTTTGCACACAACTGCCTGAATCGATCCGATGCGCCGCTGACGCACACGATCGGATATACGCTGCAAGGAATCCTGGAGGTGGGCATTCTCGTGAAAAGGCACGATTGCATTGCAGCCGTCGAACGTACGCTGACACACCTCTTGCCCAAGAAGTCTGCCGCTGGATATTTGCCTGGTCGCTTCTTCGCCGACTGGGAGCCGGCCGGGTTTTCATCATGTCTCACCGGGGCAGCGCAAATTGCCATCGTTTGTTACCGGCTGGCCGATTACACCCGGAATCGGGCGTACCGCGAGCACGCGGATCAACTGGTGAACTTCCTGAAGGCGCATCAACAGATGCAAGGGGATGATCCCGCATTGGTCGGCGCACTCGCCGGCTCTTACCCCCTGTTCGGGAGCTACATGCGCGCTGGTTATCCCAACTGGGCAACGAAGTACCTGCTGGATGCGCTCATGCTGCAATCAGCCTGAACTATTCGTT
>NZ_ACQT01000006.1 GCF_000175235.1 Acidovorax delafieldii 2AN
CTAACAGGCTGCTGAAATACTGCCCGAGGACTCGAAAAATGACAACTTTGAAGGAACCCCACCCCTTGTCAGACCAAAAAAATTGCTTGTAGCCCGTTCTGAGCGGTCGATGATCTTGGCCGCATGCGGACAAGCCAGTATTTCAGCACCCTGCTAAGGCCCTATCAGCAGTACCTTTTCGAGACAGGAAATTCTTTTCTCGCTTTGGGTCGGTTGGCATTTGGCGGCTTGCTTCAGCCCGACATGCAAAACCGCTTCCCTCTCACCTGGTCGGATCGAGCGGCCAAAGTTGATCGCATTAAGCCTTGGACGGCTAACCTACCAACGCCGCTCAGTGAAGGAGGCGTGGGCACATCGAACTTCGACGCTGCGAAAGGCAGGTTTGCAGTTGAGCAGGAAGGTGCCCGCTGTCCAGCGTGCACTTGGCGGGACATCGAATTGACGGCTGCGCTCGGTCTTATGAACGGCAGGACTGCGGTCACGGCCTGGATCGTTGATACCTCGATCGAATGGGATCACCAACTGTTCCGAGGTTTCCTGCGTATTTCGGTCAACGTGACCGACCATTTCGATCCATCGTGACCGACGTGCCGAGGGCTGAAGTCGGCGTCATTTCGGCAACGTGACCACGCGTTTCGGTGATCGTGACCGCCATGCTGATGGCGGTGCTGCGCAGAGGTCAGAGTTTAGGGGTATCGAGGTGGTTGATCAGGTCATCGGCTGCGCCTCCTCCTGGGCTGTCTTTGTTGGCTTGGCGGCGGCCCGTGCGGTCTTGCCCGTGCGACGAGATTCACCCTCCAGGTTGAAGCGCCGGCAGCTTTGCATCAACCGGTCAAGGATGGCGTCGGCGATGGTGGCGTCGCCCAGCCAGGCGTGCCAGTGCTCGATTGGAAGTTGGTGCGTGATGATCGTCGCGCGGTGGCCCACCCGGTCATCAATGACCTCCAGCAGGTCACCCCGGGTGACGCTGTCCATCGGACCCGTTCCCCAATCGTCCAGGATCAACACATCGACCTTGGCAAGCTGTTCGAGCCAACGTCGGAAGGTGCCAGCGCCGTGCAGGATGCGAAGCTCCTCGGCCAGACGCGGCACCCGCAGATACAGCGCCGAGTGCCCCTGGCGACATGCGAACTGGGCCAACGCGCAGGCCAGCCACGTCTTGCCCAGCCCCGTGGCACCGGAGAAGGTGAGCGTCTCGCCCCGCTCGATCCAGGTCGACAGAGCGACACCCATCAGGGCGGATCTATCGATGCCGCGCACGCCCTGGAAGCTGGCGTCCTCCAGCGTGGCAGTGGCGTACTTCAACTGGGCACGCTGCAGCAGCCGAGCCCGCTTGCGGTCGCCTCGGGCATAGTGCGCCCTGCGCTAAACTGGACTCTATAAATCGTGGGGGGTTCGGTGCGGGTTTGTTCAAGATTTCTGCGTCGGCATCAAGAAAGCGTGTCTGGAAGGAGGGCACCTTGGAGGATGAATGCAATTCTTCATCCCCCCGCGTGAGCATTTCTTTCGTCCGCTGACGCATGACAATCGCGAGTTGTGCGCATTGGTGCTTCGGAAACTCCACGAGCGAGTGCATGGCGCCAACGCCGACTACGCCGAAGTACTTAACCGCGAGTTGGTACTCGAAGTAATTCTTCATGTGTTAGCAGACCCTGCGCTGCGGACCATGGTTTTTGAGAATGAGCGGGTGATTGGCGCCGAGGAAGAGCGTAGTTATGCCAGTGATCTTTTGCGCAAGCTTAAAGAGCATGGATGGCTTGAAGACTACCGTGACCCTATCGACCTACGGCCCACCCTCAAGCTCAGTCGCGCAGGCAAGGCCTTCAGCGAAACCTTCGCCGACCTAGACGACTCGCGCGCCAAGACCCGCCAGCGCAACATGCGCTCGGCCCGCAAGGCATTGGCTGCCTTCATCGCCACCCGGGACGCTGACGAACTGCTGGACGCCCACGAGTTCGCCAGCCGCGTGGTGCAGGACCTGCAGGACGATATTGAGTACTTCCGCCACTTGATCCAGAGCCTGACGCGCGAGGCCCTGGCGCAGAAGGTCGCCTGGAACGAGTTCAATGATTTCATCGAGAAGCGCTTCGCGCGCGAGTACGCCGTGCGCCTGGTGGCCGACTCGGCCGAACGCCATCGCGGCCAGATCAACGAAGCATTGGAAGATGTGCGCGCGCTCGACGGCGAGCAACGCGCCGGCTTAGATGCCCACCTGCTGCAGCGTGCACCTTGGCTGGAACAGATGGCGCAGGGCCGCAGCCCGATGCTGTGGCTCGCTGACCGCATCGAGAGTATGGTCGATGCTGCCTGCGGCCTGAAGCTGCCCATGCTGCGCTCGGAGATGAACAACTACGTGCGCCGATTCACCAGCCTGCTGCGGCAAGCGCTGTCCCTGGACTACGGTGCCGAGTCCCCGCTGGGCCGCACCATGGCCTGGCTGAAGGAGCAGCCAGGGCCCGCCCGTGAAGGGCTGCTCGACGTTTTGGCCCGGCGCCTGGCCACTGCCGAGATCCGTCTTCCCGGCGGCGTGCTGCGTTGGACAGTGCGTGATCGTGAATCAGAGGCCGTAGCGCAGGCACCGCTGGTCGTGGACGAAGCCAGCCGCCTGAATGCGCTGCTGCGCAGAGCTGAAGCCGAGGCTTTCGCCTTCAGCGATCAGCAGGTGCTGCAAGGCCTCTTGCCTCACCTACAGGGTGGCCCCATCACGCTGGCGGCATTGCCAGTCGACACCGCCGAGGACGCAGTGCGCGTGTTGCATGCCGTGGGCGCGGCGCGTTCCGCAGAAGGGCGTCGCCTGATACAGGCCCGCAAGATGGCAGGACAGGTGAGCACGACTTACTTCCAAGCCGACGACTACGAGTTGCGCGTCGAACCGCAAGATGAGATGGACGTGACATCCAGCAGGAGGCACTGAACACACCATGCTGCAATCTCTGGCTCAGTACATCGAACAGAGGCTGGCGACCGAAGGCGCTGCCAACGTCAAGCCCGCACGCTTCGCCGAATTGGCCGGGCGGCTGCTGGCCAGCGGTGTGGTGTGGCGCGAGCATTCCCGCCCCGAGGCCGCACTGTACGACGACGCCATCCAATGCGAACAGTTGCTGCGTGAATGGTTCGCCTGCATCGGCTTCGTGCTGGTCCACGACAGCGATGCCCGCCTGCTGCGGCTGTACCCACCCGGCGAAGGCGGGGGTGACGACGAGGAAGACGGGGTGCGCCGCCTGCGCGCCCGACTTTCGCGTGATTTCGTGGCTGCCGTAATCGCCCTGCGTTTTCTCTACACCGAGGCGCTCACCGGACGTCGCTCACTGGTGGACGAACGCCTGGCTATCAGCTTAGAGGAGCTTTCACAAGCGGTGGTGTCGCTGTTGGCGCACAAGCTACCCAATGCGGCCAGCGAGCGCATGGTTCTGTTGCGCGAACTGCGTAAACACCGTGTGCTGCATTTCGTCGAGGGCGACGATGCCGGCGACATGCAGATGGGCCTGGCCGTGCTGCGGCCGGTGATGAGCTTCGTCAGCGACGAGGCACTGGAAGAGGCATTGCGGATTATGGGCCGCCAGACTCCCCCTGCGCCCGCCGTCAGATCAGCCACCGAGGACCGCGCATGAAGATCGCCAAGCTGCTTACCTGGCATTGGGGTTCGCTGGAAGACCGTGAATGGCCCTTCGCTGACGCCGTTCTGTTGACGGGCGAATCGGGTTCGGGCAAGTCCACGCTGCTCGATGCCATCCAGACCGTGCTGACGGCCGCGCACCAGCACGTGGTGCAGTTCAACATTGGCCAGGACGAATCCACGCAGAGTCGGCGTGGCGGCAAGGAGCCACGCACATTGGCCGCCTACGCCCTCGGGCAGCAGGCCGACGGTGTGTTCCTTCGCACCCGCTCGACCAGCTACGCCGGTATCGTTTTCGAAGCTTCCGAACAGGCAGGCGAGCAGGCCGAGCCTTTCACCGCATTGGTGGGCGTGGAAGCTTTCGTGGACGGCCGGCGCGCCGTCCTCCAGGGCACACCCCAATTCTTCATCGTGCGCCGGGCACTGTCGCTGGACTATCTGGCACGCCGGGCGGGCGAGGTGCTCACCGCCTCGCCACTGCCGTTGAAGGAACTGTACGTGCAACTCCAGCACCGCCTGCAGGCCCATGCCGGCAAAGCTGCCGCGGTGGTGCAACGTTTTCCCGACAAGGGCGGCTACCTGCAGCATCTCTATGGCGCGTTGATGGGCAAGACGGCGGTAGGCGAACACGATGCCACGCGCGCAGCCAAGTCACTTGTCAAGGCCATGGCCTACAAGGAACTGGGCAATGTCAACGACTTGGTGCGCGACGAGATCCTGGAACCGCATGATTTCAGCAAAGACCTCGACAAAATGCGTGAGCTGATGCGTTCCATCGCCAGCCTCAAGCTTGAGGCTGAGCGCCTGGCGTTGAATCTGGAGAGGCTCGACACTGCGCAGTCCAGTGCGGACCAGGTCATTGATGAGGCAAGGCGATTCGTCACCACCACCATCGCCCATGCACTGCGCACGCGCAGCGAGGCACGGGATGAACTGACCTCGGTGCAGCGCCAGATCGCCACGCAGGACAGGAAGCAGGCACAGCTGCAAGAGAAACTGGATTCCCTGGAGGCGCAGGAAAAGCAGTTGCGCGGGCAGTTGAGCTTGGTCGAGCAGAAGCTGGCCGGCAGCGATGTGGCGCAAAGAAAGGCCGCACTCGATGACGAAGTACGCCAGCAAGCTGATCAATTCCGCCTGCACTGGGGCCGCGTGCAAGAAGCCGCGCGCGGCATCGGCGCGATGGCCGCGCAACTCAAGCAACTGTTGGCGTTGGATCTGTCGGCCGTCCCGGATCTGGCTTCTGCGGTCGCTGCCCTGCAGCCCGCCGCGTGGCGGGTACTTCAGCCCTGGCCAGCGATGGCTGACACCTACGCGCGCCATGCGGCGCTGGATGTGGTGCTGCCCGCCTTCGAACTGGAAGCCTTCGACGCACAACTGGCCTCCCTACGCCAGGGTATCCACGATGGCGACGCCTCGGTGCAAGGCGCGGTGCTCCAGGCGCTTACCGATGTGGGCGTGCAGTTGAAAGAACTGGGGGAAGAATCCGAGCAACGCGACGCCGAACTGCGCCGTCTGCAGGCCGGCCGAGCGCAGGGGCCGAAGGATGCACATGACGCAGTGGCACTGATCGAGCGTGAGCTTCCCTCGGCCCATCCTCACCTGCTGGCGCAATTGGTGGAGCCACGCCCTGGCACCCGCTGGCAGAACGCCATCGAAGGCTATATGGGAGGTGACCGCTTTGCCATCATCGTGGAAGCTGGGATGGAGGCGCGCTGCACCCGGCTGGTCAAGCAGCATTACCGCGTTCGCTCACCCAAAGTCGTGCAGGGTCGCAAGGCGATGGAGGACACCGAGGGTCGCCAACTGGAGGCCCGGGCTGTGCTGCACGAACTGGTCTGTCAGCACCCTGTGGCCCATGCCTTCCTGCTGGCGCAGTATGGCCGCGTGCGCAAGGTCGAGAGCGAGGAGGAACTGGCGCGGACCTCGCAGGGACTGATGGAGCAGGGCCTGGGCAGCCGGGGCTATGGCATGTTCGCCTGCTATGAGCCGGACGAGAAACTTAGCTTTGGTGAAGCTGCCCGCCAGCGACGCCGACAGTGGTGTGAACAGGAGCTGGTGCGGCTGGTGAAGGAAACGCGCGCCATGGAGGCGCTGCGCCGTTCATTGCAAACCATCACCCGCCTGTTCAACGGCCCTGTGTTCACGCCATTGACGCCGTTAGTGCTCGCCGTACTGGAAAGCCAAGCCCAGCACGCTCATGCCGAGCAGGCGCTCAAGGCGCTGGACTTGTCTGCCATCGATACGCTACTGGCCGAGCAGAAAGACCTCATCGGGCGCATCGATGGAGTGCGGGCGCAGCACAGCGATGAAAAAGAGCAGATGGGCGCCATGAAACTGGCCTTGGGAGGATTGCACAGGCGTGAGGCCGATTTGGAAGTCCGCCTGCCTGATCTCGACATCGCCTGCACCAACGCCACGGTCTGGGCCTCGCGCTTCGCGGGTGCCGTGCCCACCCTGGCTACCGAGCCTCAATTGCTGGGCGAGGCCCAGGCACTAGCGGCCGAGCCAGAAACCAGCTTAGACGCGCTGCGCCACCGTGTACAGAGCCTGCGCGAAGGTCTGCCCCGCACACTGCGCGAACTGGCCCAGGCCGTGGGCACCTACTTGTCCGGCGCGCGAGATGACAGCGAGCGCTTCGCCTGGATCGACCCGCCCCGCAATGTCGATCGCCTGGAAGAACTGCTTCCTCTGGTCGAACGCACCCGCGCCGCTATTGCCGGACAGGCCCAGCGCCAGCGCGCCATCGGCCTTGCGGACAACGCACGCGCCCTGCGCGAGGCAGAAGGTCAGTTCAACCACGTTTTCACCAGCAGCTTCTGCTTCAAGGTGCGCGACGATGTCAAGCAAGGTGCGTTGACACTACAGCGCCTCAATCGCCATCTGCAAGACATCCGCTTCGGCAGCGATACCTTCAGGCTGGAATGGGACTGGGTGCCGCGCTTGCAGAAAGTGCAGGACTTCTTCGAGGCGGTGGAAAGCGCGGTCGAAGGGCTGGAGCATGACCGCGGCTCCATCTTCACCTCCCCGCGACTCACCGATGAGCAGCGTGCTACAGCGGAAGAGATTCGTCGCCTGCTGCTGGCCAATGACCAGGGTGCCAGCGAACGCGCGTTGCGCGAACTGGCCGACTACCGCAACTACCGGCGCTACGACATCCTGCGCACCAGCCTGGTGGGTACCACGCGGTTGTCCACCTGGGGCACAGGCTCGGGCGGCGAACTGGAAACGCCGTTCTACGTGGTGCGCTCGGCCGTGCTGGCCCATGCGCTCGGGCACTTCGGCCGCGACCGCCGCGAGGCACCCGCCTTGCGGCTGATGCTCAGCGACGAGGCATTCTCCAAGATGGACGAAACGCGTTCGCGCAACGTGCTGCAGTTCCTGTCGCAGACACTGGGGCTGCAACTCATCGTGGCCATGCCCACGTCCAAATCGGGCGCGGTTAAACCCGAGTTCGACAAGGAGTTCACTTTCTCCAAGGTGATGGCACGACGCGATGGTCAAGAACTGTTTATCAGCGAAGCGCAGGAAAAAACGCTCAACCGCCCGGCCCTGGCCCGGCTGTGGGGTGCCCACGCCGAGCGGGCCCGCGAGGCCGCACGTGCTCAATGGATTGAGCAACAGGGCCAAGAACAGATCCCAGCTCCGACGGCCGAAGATGCCCGCGCGAGCCTGGATGAATGCAGGCCCTCGCCCTGATCATGGTCACGCCCGAATCATCCTCGCTGCCCGATCCGCCTTCGCCGCATCCCTTCCTGCTGCGCTTGGCCCGGTTGCTGCTCGCCAAGGCTGAGCGCAGCACGGCCCAGGGGCCGGTGCGCCTGCCGCTGGACCGCAAAGCTGCGCCAGATTTGCACGATGCGATGGATGCCGACCAGATCCAGTTGCTGCGGATGCAACTCGATGACCTGTGTGCCACGGGCTGGGTCGCCTTGCTGCTGGAAGCGCCTCGCGCATTCGCCAGCTTCAGCGACCGCAAGCCCCGGCTGGAGCTGTGCGATTTCGACGCCCTGGCGGCGTGGGCCGGATATACCCCACAGGCCCAACGCTGGCGCCAGCAATGGCGCGCGCACTTGGCCGCACACTGGGCGGCGAATCCGCTGGAGGCACCTGCCGATCCGGCCGCCGTGCTCGACCACCTTGCCCGTAGCCCATTGGTCCCTGTGGAAGGATTACCTGTAGAAGAGGCCACCCGGAGCCTCGCCACCTTGACCAACTTGTGCCGGTCAGGCCGAACTATGGCCCTCCGTGAGGCCTCAGCGCGCGTCTTTCAAGGACGCTCCAAGGTGTTGGACCATCGAGAGGAACTACTGAAACTATTGGGTGCGACTTCAGGCCAATTCTTCGAGGCGCCAATCCAGTTGCTGCTGGCGCCGCCCAGTCCAGGGCTTGCGTGCGGCGATGGACGGTTCCCTGCTTTCAAGGATGTGCTGTTTATTGAGAACTTGGTCACTTTTGAGAACATGGCCGACGCACGCGCTTCCGCCTGGGCGAGTAGCCTGTTGGTTTACGCGGCAGGTTTTAGGGGTAGCGCGCGAAGGCTACGTTCACGCATTGGCTGCCGTCTGTATTTGCGAGATCCTGCATGTACGGAGATGCTGCCAGCAATCTGCTCTTGGTTGTTTGACCTCCCGGGGGACTGTCGAGAGAACTCGCAGACAGTGCCTGTGTATTTTTTTGGCGACCTAGATCATTCCGGTATGCAGATACTTGCCAGCCTTCGAGGGGTATTTCCCCAGGCTGGTGCTTGGCGCCCCGGATATGCCCAATTGGCTGGATTGCTGGCCAGCGGCCAGGGGCACTCGCCTGAAATGGCGGCTAAGGCTCAGCAAGCGGACCCCGAACGCACTGGATGCTCGTATGCGGACGGAGACCTACTTCCGTTATTGCGAAGACTAGGGCGCTTTGTCGACCAAGAAGCTTTCGATTGCGCTGAAGACCTTGACAGCTGAACGATAAATTTGAAGCCCACAGTGAGTCTTAAGTGAGGTGAGCCGGGTGGTCGGGCATGACACTCTTGGCTAGGTATTTCACTAAAGTAAAGCGGCGCTAAATCCTCACCGACGAAAGTAGAGTGACGCAGCTGCCTAAGCAGCAATGGCGCATTTTTCTGGAAATCCTTATAAATCAAAGACTTATTGCTGACGAGTTTCTAAGGTTCGTTGGCGTTCCGCAACTGCGGAATGCTGCGCGGCAGCCGCTTGTTGTGGGCGTGGCGCAGGGTGGCGATCAGCTCCTTGCGCAACTCGCCCACGGGCATGGCATAGATGCAGTTGTAGATGGTCTCGTGTGACACGCGGTATTCATGGCCGGAGTGATACAAGCGTGCCAGTGTCAGGGCAATCTGCTCGGGCGACCAGCGCAGCCGCAGCAGATGAACAACCAGAGCCCACAGGATCGAATCGGGGTGCAGCTTGATCGCTGGCCTGCCGCAACGCCTGCGCTGCAGGGACTGGCTCTGGGCATGTGCGTTGCCATAGCCAGAGGAGCAGTCATTGCGTTGCAGTTCCCGGCTGATTGTCGCCGGTGAGCGGTGCAGTTGCCGGGCGATTGCTCGGTTGCTGTGGTTCTGCTGTTTCAGGCTGGCAATGGTGACGCGGTCTTCAGGCTGGAGTTGGTGATAGTGCGAGGAGGCGGTTGGCATCTGCGGACCTTACAGGTTGGCAGATGTTGCACTTCACTTTTGAATCCGCCCAGCATTCCGACGCAGCAGGCCTTGGCAAAGCTCAACGAGTTCGAAGGAAAGACTCAGAACGCACAGCAGAAACTTGATTTCGAGCTGGCGCAGAAGCGTGTTGAACAAAACAAAGCAGCAGAAGAGCAGTTTATAGCACGAAAAACTGCGCCTGTTGGAGCAAAGGATTGGTGTGAGCAAAACGTCAAGTATTTCGATATGGGGATGCAGATTGATGCAACTTACACGTGCAATACCTATGGCGTAGTCGATGAGGTTATCTTGCGCAATGAAGGGTGGGCGATTATAAGCAAGCAATCACGCAAGGTGGGTTACTCACCACAATTACTCACCATGTACGACATTGCAATTGAGAAAGTCCCACATTGATTCTGGCGGGGGACCAGCGCTCTCACTGGCACAATTTTTTGAACCGGTTCTCATTGAGTATCACGAACTGGTTTATCGCTGCTTTCCTGTTGTTGGCTGCCCGATGTGCGAGTTTCGCAAGCGTTAATCAGGCCCGAAACGATTTCTCCCGCCTTAAGAGGGGCGGCTCTTCCCGTCAGTTGCTCTGCAGGATCGCGCGGACGGGGAGGCTCCCCTGGCTTTCCCCAAAGTCGCCAAAGCTCCCGGATTGCTCGCCAATAATCCATTTGAGTCGCCCAAGAAAGTCGTTTTTTCCCCCTCTGGTGCTTCCAAAAACTGATGACTGTAACGAGCCCTACTTGACCTGCGGTGCGGGCTCCACAGGATTCTGCGTGGGCTGCAAATACCTGCATCATTCTGCGCTGTCGCGCTCTATATTTTTTGCACCCCTTGCTAGCCCAGGCGTGTGTGGCCTGCTCTACTTTCTTACGCAACGTCATCGCCGCCCTCCAATATATTCCGCTACGACCTCGACGCGGTTGTGGCCCAGTTCCTTGGAGATCTCTTTTCGGGCGTCCAAATCTTTGCTCTTATCAGCGATTACGCCGCTCGCCGCGGGCGCCGCGTGCCCCGTCTTCTCTTGGTAGCGCTGGCACGCGTATGCCGAGCGCAGGTCGTGCAGGCCACCTGTGGTGTGTTGCCGCACCAAGTCCCGCGCTTCGCGCAACTCTTTGGAGCGCCACTTCTGCCATGATTGGTCAATAGGAATCATCGATCTGTCCCTGCCCTGAGCTTGGGCGGCGCGCTGCAGCGCCTGCACTTGCTCCTGCGAGGCGATGGGCACCTCACGTCTGCGCCCGCCCTTTGTCCCGCTGGTGATGGTTACGCTCTCTTTTTCTCGGGCTTGTGTCAGTGCTGCGCGTGCGTCGAGTAGGGATGCTTCCTTACTGCGCAACCCCAATTCGCGCGCCAACTCCACCACAGCAGCCACACGGTCCCCCAACTTAACGCGCACGGCCTCGACGGCGCTGGCACAAGCCGCGCGGTCAAGCGCCCCGGGCGCGTCTTGGCGGACGGCGCAGCGTTGAGGGATATTGCAGTCCTTCGTCGGAGAAACTGATTGCCATTTTCTCTGAGTGGCAATTGACATTACTGAATTCACGGCCGAAATATAAACTTGTGCGGTGGCGGCCGATAAATCTCTTGTATTTACCTTCTGGGCTAGCTCGCGGCCATATTTTTTAACTAACTCGCGGGTGACGTCTTCCATTTTTTTAACGCCATTAGCTTTGGCCCAAATTGTGAAAGAATGCCATCTGTGGTGATTGGTTCCCGCGGTAGAAAAGGAAACGCTGCGATTTTTGACGGCGTCGTTGAGTGCAAATTTGCCGGCAATACCCATGTCGCGAGAGCCTAATCCAAAGTTTCGAGTCATATTTCCTCCTTTTTTGGTTGCATTCTTAAAAGCAATGAGAGATTGATTTTAAGAATGCACACTGGGAAGTGTGCAGATTGGTTTAGGCTCTATTTCATATGGGCCTAAGTTGCCATATTCTGGCTCAGAAAATAAGTTTGGTACAGTTTTCTGCGCCTCTCCCGGACCTTGAGATGGTAAATGTTATGCACAGGTCGTTTACCCGGCGGAAAATGGGAGACACCAGTTTTGCGCGGTGGTGTAGCGCTTTGACGCTAATAATTAAATAGCTAATTGCAATGCAGGGTGCTTTCTCGTGCTGGGGGTCAATCCATATAGCAAAACGGCCTCGCGCCGCCTGCAAGCAGTCCTAAAAAGCGTGCATTGATGTCATCTGCAGCCCGATTGGCCGCTATGTACTTTTTTGCGATCGCAGATGTCAAGCAACTCATGCAAATGCTGATGCAAGAGCTCTTGTTGCGTTGAGTAAGAAAGATCCTTGAGCAGTGCCCATGTGATTAAAATTGCTGACGCAATTCGCCTCGAGCTCAATCACGAGTCAATTTGTAATATTCATTACGGCAACTAAGCCGTGGCACTTGGCAAGCAAGTGCGCTATTCAGATGCGTGCAGCAAACGCGAAATGCTGCAGCTATTTCAAGATGCTGGTTTTATAAGCTAGCATCTAATTTTAAAAAGCGTCCTAATATAGGAATGCTTTAAGTGGCTAAAAGCCACTATTACTTTAATGTTGACGGGTTCAAATAGAACACGGCGAAGCACTGGGCCCGCTACTAATTATTTATTAATCGCATCAGCGTCTGCGATGGAACCGTCAGCATTACGCACAACGTGTTTTGCACATCTTACTACAAAAATGCAACAGGAAGCAAATCAGAAGTGATGTTGCGCGGAGGCGACAAGTAGATGACTCCCATCCAGAAGGGGCCAGGGTCAGGTTCTCTAGGGAAACCCGCAAAACATACATCCTTCTTTGGTAGATCTCGGCAGGAGCCGCACATGGCATGACGCAAAGCAGCCATGGCTGGGAGCATCGAGAGAACCGCGCAAGCGGGAGTTGGTGGGAGCTTGTGGTTCCCGGGGCGGCACTGATCGAACTCATTGCCCCGTACTGCCCTGGAGGCAAGAATGGCCGCCCACCCGCGAATGCCGTCAGGGTCCGCCGGACCCACATCCTGCACCGACAGGCCGCATGTAAGACAGCAAACTCTTCAGACCTTCGCCCCGATGAGTCTTCTTCTCCTGGAGACGCCCAAGCAAGGCCGTCCCTGAAGTTCGCTGGCGATCAGCAGTCTTGGTAAGTCCGGGTTATACAATCGCAGCCAATTCAGACGCCCAGGGTGCTATTTAAGACCCCCCAGGGCACTTTCTGCGCACCAGCGCACCAGCGCATCAGCGACCGCGTGGTTTGCTATCCGGGCGTACCGAAGGCCGGTGGCGGCCCCCTTGCTCGCCATACCAACACAGAAAGAGTGGAGTGCCCGATGGCATCGTTGCAAATCACTACCGCGCTTTTGGGGATTGGCCTTGCCGCACTGATCCTATATCTAATACGCCGGGATCACCTGTATCTGATGCATGGCTTGTTCTGGGTGGTGGTGGCTGCCGCAGCAGCCATATTGGGTGCATGGCCTGGCTTGATTGACCGACTGGCCTCATGGACTGGGTTCAGCTACCCGCCGGCCCTACTGCTGCTGCTGGCCTGCATGGTCCTGATCATCAAGGCCCTGCACACCGACATGGTCAACACCCGTATCGAGCGCGACGTGCGCCGCATGAATCAACGCTTGGCCTTGCTGGAAGCAGACCTCGACACCGTTCGCTTGGCCCATCCTTCTGATTCCGACATCTCGTGACTGCCCCTTTGCTCCCCGTCATTTTGTGTGGCGGCTCAGGTACGCGCCTGTGGCCGCTCTCACGAGAAAGCTACCCAAAGCAGTTTTTGGCGTTGACGGGGGGGCAAACCATGCTGCAGCAAACGGCCACGCGCTTGCATGGTCTGCACTCTACTATCCCGCAGGCACCCGCTCCGCTTTTGGTGTGCAACGAA
Organism: Acidovorax delafieldii 2AN; assembly: GCF_000175235.1. GTDB lineage: Bacteria > Pseudomonadota > Gammaproteobacteria > Burkholderiales > Burkholderiaceae_C > Acidovorax > Acidovorax delafieldii_B. Next base: position 13,142 of record NZ_ACQT01000006.1, read on the forward strand.
GAACATCGTTTTCTGGTGGCCAGCCAGTTGATGGATGCGGGAGTGTCCGGTGCGACTATTCTTTTAGAACCCGCCGCGCGCAACACCGCGCCCGCGCTTACCATTGCGGCGCTGCACGCATGCGCGGGTAGGGAAGACCCTGTCATGCTTGCCATGCCGGCCGACCATGTGATTGCTGATCTAGCAGCTTTCCAATACGCGGTGCAAACCGCCTATGAGGTCGCGCGTCAAGGGAATGTGGTCACCTTTGGAGTGGTAGGCAGCTATCCCGAAACCGGCTATGGCTACATCCGTTATTGTCCAGCGCAGGCGCAGAGCGTGCATTTGGTGGAGGGCTTTACCGAGAAACCCGATGCTGAGCGCGCCCGACAGTATCTGGCGGATGGCAACTACCTATGGAACAGCGGCCTTTTCATGCTGCGCGCCAGTACGTGGCTGCAAGCCATGACCCATTGTCGTCCCGACATGCTGCACGCCTGCGAGGCTGCGATGCAGGCCGCCCGCCATGACCTTGACTTCATACGCCCCGATGCGGCGGCTTTTAACTCAAGCCCTTCGGACTCCATCGATTACGCGGTGATAGAGAAGCTGCCCGCCCACCCCGAATGGGGTTTGAAGCTCTGTGTGGTACCCATGCAGGCAGGCTGGTCTGATGTAGGCGCGTGGGACGCCGTTTGGAAAGTGAGCGAACAGGACGCCTGCGGTAATGCGGTGGTGGGTGATTTGGTGCTGCATCAAAGCTGTACCGACTCTCTGCTCGTGTCCAGCAGTCGCTTGGTTGCTGGCGTGGGGTTACAGAACCTCATTGTGGTCGAAACGCCCGACGCTGTCCTGGTAGTTGACAAGCGCTGTACCCAAGACATCAAACAAATGGTGGCAAGCCTTGCACGTACTAGCCATTCGTTGGCCCACACGCACCGCAAGGTTTGCCGCCCCTGGGGATGGTACGACTGCGTTGATAGAGGTGACCGATTTCAGGTCAAGCGCATTGTGGTCAATCCTGGCGCCAGCTTGAGCTTGCAGATGCACCAACACCGCGCAGAGCACTGGGTGGTGGTCAAGGGGGTGGCTGAAGTCACTCACGGTGATCGCTGCTTTTTGCTTCACGAGAACGAATCGACCTATATACCCGTAGGACACGCTCACCGGCTGCGCAACTCAGGTGGCGAGCCGTTGGAGATCATCGAAATCCAATCAGGTGCCTATTTAGGGGAGGACGATATTGTGCGCCTGGATGATGTGTACGGCCGGACCGAGAAGGTGCAATGACATGAGCGGTGCGCAACTGGTGGCCGAAGCTGCCGATCCCGTTCTGGCGCTGCGGTTTGATGCGCCGCATGTGCCAGGGCGGGGGATTGGCGTGCTTGTCATCAACTACAACACCGCACGTCAAACCTTGCGCTGCCTGGAGTCCATTCAGCAGTCCACCGTGCTACCTGACTGGGTTTTGGTTTTGGACAACGCCTCGTCCGAAGATGATTTTCAGCATTTGCTTCACGGGTGTCGGCCGCCTGAGGGTGGAACCCTGCAGATCTATCGTTCAGATGAGAATCTGGGCTTTGCTAAGGGCAGCAATGTGCTCATTGATCTCCTACTTGAGCAGCCCGCATGCCGGTACATCATGCTGCTCAACAACGACGCTGTGGCGCAGAGAGACATGCTCGCCTCGCTGCGCACTGCATTGGGCGACGCTGGCGAAGAAGTTGGCCTTGCAGGGGGACGCATGCACAAACTGGCGGATCCCACACAGGTGGACACGCTGGGTATTGCTCTCTATGCCAGCCTGATGCCCGCTGACCGTAAAACATTGGAAGACATTTACGTGGGCCCCACAGGTGGCTGCTGCATGCTCACCAGGGCATTGGTCAACCGGTTGAAGTCCGTTTCAGGCTATTGCTTCGATCCCCGTTTTTTTGTTATTGCGAAGACACCGACATGGTTGTACGCGCGGTGCTGCTCGGCTACCGCCCTCTCTATCTAGATCAATTGTTGGCATTGCACGAGGGACAGGCCAGCAGCGGTGGTGGCTACAACTCTTTCATCGCATACCACGGCCTGCGCAATACCCTGTGGATGCACATAAAGCTTATGCCCGCAGGCATGCTGTGGCGCTACGGCCTTGTTTTACTGCTGGCTCATGTGTTGATGGTGGGGCGCCACATCCTGGCGGGGCGGTTTTCGCTCATGTGGCGTGTTTACCGAGATGCATTTGGCCAATTTCCAGAATTCATGGCGGAACGTAAACGCTTTCACCCACACGTTCAATCCCATTCCGGTGCGTTGTCGCGCTACATAACGCCGCGCTTTTACCGCAAAGGCTACGCAGGCTCAGTTGCGCAAGAGCATCCTATTTTTAAATACTTCTTTTCCAGCTCAAAACAATGACTATCTTGGTTACTGGCGGTGCCGGTTTTATCGGTGCCAACTTCGTTCTGGACTGGCTTGCCACCTGCGACGAGCCGGTGGTCAACCTCGACAAACTCACTTACGCTGGCAACCTGCACAACCTGGAAAGCCTGCAGGGCGATGCGCGCCACATCTTCGTGCAGGGCGACATCGGCGACAGCGCACTCGTGCAGCGCCTGCTGGCCGAGCACCGGCCCCGCGCCATCGTCAACTTCGCCGCGGAATCGCACGTGGACCGCTCCATCCACGGCCCCGAAGACTTCATCCAGACCAACGTCGTCGGCACCTTCAGGCTGTTGGAAGCCGCACGGCACTACTGGCAAGCGCTGCCTGCTATCAAAAAAGAAGCGTTCCGCTTCCTGCACGTCTCCACCGACGAGGTCTACGGCACTCTCTCGGCCACCGACCCGGCCTTCACCGAAGACAACACCTACGAGCCCAACAGCCCGTACTCGGCCAGCAAGGCCGCCAGCGACCACCTTGTACGCGCCTGGCACCACACCTACGGCCTGCCGGTGCTCACCACCAACTGCAGCAACAACTACGGCCCCTACCACTTCCCCGAGAAGCTCATTCCGCTGATGATCGTGAACGCCCTGGCGGGCAAGAACCTGCCCGTGTACGGCGACGGCATGCAGATCCGCGACTGGCTCTACGTCAAAGACCACTGCAGCGCCATCCGCCGCGTGCTCCAGGCCGGCCAGCTGGGCGAGACCTACAACGTGGGCGGCTGGAACGAAAAGCCCAACATCGACATAGTGAACACCGTCTGCGCCCTGCTGGACGAGCTGCGCCCCCGCTCTGACGGGCAAAGCTACCGCGCGCAGATCACCTACGTCCAGGACCGCCCTGGCCACGACCGGCGCTATGCCATCGACGCCCGCAAGATTGAGCGCGAGCTGGGCTGGAAACCGGCAGAAACCTTCGACAGCGGCATCCGCAAGACCGTTCAGTGGTACCTGGACCACCCCGAATGGGTGGCCCAGGTGCAATCGGGCGCCTACCGTGAATGGGTGCAGAAGCAATATGACAACGCAACAATGAAGCAAATCGCATGAATAAGCGCAAAGGCATCATCCTGGCCGGCGGCTCTGGCACGCGCCTGCACCCGGCCACCCTGGCCATCAGCAAGCAACTGCTGCCGGTGTACGACAAGCCCATGATCTACTACCCGCTGAGCACCCTCATGCTGGCGGGCATCCGCGACATCCTGGTCATCAGCACCCCGCAAGACACACCACGCTTTGAGCAACTGCTGGGCGACGGCAGCCAATGGGGCCTGAACCTGCAATACGCCGTGCAACCCAGCCCCGACGGCCTGGCGCAGGCCTTCGTGATTGGCGAGCAATTCGTCGGCAACGCCCCCTCGGCCCTGGTGCTGGGCGACAACATCTTCCACGGCCACGACTTCCATGAACTGCTGGGCAACGCCAGCGCCCGCACCGAGGGCGCCAGCGTCTTCGCCTACCACGTGCACGACCCTGAGCGTTACGGCGTTGCCGAATTTGACGCCCAAGGCCGGGTCCTGTCCCTGGAAGAAAAGCCCAAGGCCCCCAAGTCCAACTACGCCGTCACTGGCCTGTACTTCTACGACAACCAGGTCGTAGACCTGGCCAAGGGCCTCAAGCCCTCCGCCCGGGGCGAATACGAAATCACCGACCTGAATCGCCTGTACCTGGAGCAAGGCCAGCTCAACGTCGAAATCATGGGCCGAGGCTACGCCTGGCTGGACACCGGCACCCACGACAGCCTGCTCGAAGCCGGCCAATTCATCGCCACCCTGGAACACCGCCAGGGCCTCAAAATCGCCTGCCCCGAAGAAATCGCCTGGTGCAGCCAATGGATCAACACCGAACAGCTCCAGCGCCTGGCCAAACCCCTGAACAAAAATGGCTATGGGCAATATCTGCTGCGCATCGCGCAAGAAACCATTTACTGAGCAGTGCATGCTGAAATATATCGCCAATTTTGTACATACAACGACCGCATACTTTGGGCCCAAACGTGAACACCTCTGGGCTGTTACGGCTCAGCGCCTGACCATTCATCGGGGCGTACCGCGCGAGCCGTTTTTGCCTGGGACGTATGCAGGAGCAGCGCTGCTTATATTGACAGAGGTAATCGACTGATGCGCCACTTTTCCGCAACTCCGAGAGAAATGCTTGCTACCCTCTGGCGTCATCGTGATCTGATTAATGCCTCCACCAAACGCGAAGTATTAGGTCGTTATCGTGGTTCAAGCCTGGGTCTTTTGTGGTCATTTTTTAACCCTGTTTTCATGTTGATCATCTACACCTTTGTCTTTAGCGTGGTTTTTAAAGCACGCTGGAGCGGAGGTGGTGAATCAAAAACGGAATTTGCACTTGTATTGTTTTCCGGTCTAATCGTCTTTAACTTATTTTCGGAATGCATAAATCGAGCGCCCGGGTTGATTTTGTCTAATGTTAATTACGTTAAAAAAGTTGTTTTTCCACTGGAAATACTGCCTTTTGTTGCTTTTTTATCTGCATTGTTTCATGCTGCTATCAGTCTATGCGTCTGGTTGTCTGCTTATGTTATATTCATCGGTACTCCTCCTATTACTATTTTTTACTTGCCATTAATATTAATTCCTTTTGTTATGTTTATAATGGGCATCAGTTGGGTATTGACCTCGTTAGGCGTTTATCTCCGGGATGCGGGGCAGTTTGTTGGGATTTTGACTGCAGTACTCATGTTTCTCAGCCCCGTTTTTTATCCCATCACATCTCTTCCGGAATCCTACCGCTACCTTCTCTATTTCAACCCGCTTACGCTGGTGATCGAGCAATTCCGCGCGGTGCTGTATTTTGGCAAAGCTCCATATTTTTCATTGCTTGCCGTATACTGGGTCGCGACGTTTTTCGCTGCTTGGTTGGGATTTGCTTGGTTTCAGAAGACTCGTAAAGGTTTTGCAGATGTCCTCTGAAATCGCTGTAAGGGTGGAAAATCTCGGAAAATGCTTTCATATTTATGAAAAGCCCGGGGATAGACTTAAACAGTTCTTGCTTCCACAAGTGCGCAGAGCATTTGGGATAGAAGCAAAGCAGTATTTTCGCGAGTTTTGGGCATTGAAAAATGTCAGTTTTGATATTCAAAGAGGCGAGACGGTTGGGATCATTGGCCGAAACGGAAGTGGAAAATCAACGCTTCTGCAGTTAATCTGCGATACCTTGACTCCAACGACAGGCGAGATTGAGACGCACGGTCGTGTTGCTGCGCTGCTTGAATTGGGTTCAGGCTTCAATCCAGAATTTACAGGTCGCGAAAACGTTTATCTGAATGCGGCGGTGCTTGGTCTCGAGAAGAAGGAGATAGACGGGCGTTTGGCTGACATCATAGATTTTGCAGATATTGGTCAATTTATTGACCAGCCTGTTAAGACATATTCCAGTGGAATGGTCGTACGTTTGGCATTCGCTGTTCAATCGCAGATTGATCCAGACATACTCATCGTGGATGAAGCCTTGTCCGTCGGCGACGCTAAGTTTCAGGCTAAGTGTTTTGACCGTCTTAGGAAGCTCAAAGACCGGGGCACGAGTATTCTTCTTGTGACGCATTCCAGTGAGCAGATCGTGACTCACTGCTCAAAAGCAGTGCTGTTAAACGATGGAGCGGTCTTGGAGATCGGAGAACCCAGGAGGATTGTCAATCGCTACCTCGACGTATTGTTTGGGCGCGAGCGTAAATCTTCATCCGTGTCCAGCAATGTGCCGTTGCCAAAACCGGACCGTGTCGTTCCAGTAGCGTACCCGTTGAGCCATACTGATGACGTGTTTGCTACTCACCCTGGCTACAACCCTCACGAGTACCGTTGGGGTGATGGTTCGGCGCGAATCCTTGATTTCTTTCTTTCGACAAATGGCGAGCCATACCCGTCTGCGATAGACACGGGCCAGAACCTTGTACTGGCAGTGTCTGTAAAGTTTGAGATAAACATGGTCCGTCCGATATTGGGTGTCACTATTAAGACCAAAGAGGGTGTCACGGTCTACGGTGTGAACTCCGAGACACTTGAGGTAGACGCCTTTAAAGTCCTCGGGCAGGCTGGGTCGGTTGTCATCCCCGAGCTGAGGTTTTGCTGCCGATTGGCTCCGGGGGACTATTTCGTGTCGTTAGGTTTGGCCAGTCGAATTGGCGCCGACGTCGTGCCGCATGACCGCCGATACGACGCCATTCATTTGAAGGTATCGCCAGATTCGAGATTTCATGGCTTGGTCGACTTGGAAGCTGATCTGCGTGTGAATTGATTACTATGAAAAATCTCTTAGAACGTGCAGGTTACATATACGAACCACAAAGCGGCATCTGGGCAAGTCCGGGTTTTAAAGGTATCGCTTACAGCGACGGCGACGAAGTGGAGCAGCGGCTGGCCCGAATAATTGCTGAAACGACTGACTTGCGTGTGCTTTCAGACGAATTGAGGCAGCACATCACCGACTGGCCATCGCTCTATCACCTAAGTAGCAGTCGTGCCAATATTCTGCGTCCGTTCGAGCAGCGGTTGCCTGGCGCTGAAGTGCTAGAGATCGGAGCAGGGTGTGGAGCCATCACACGCTATCTGGGAGAAAGCGGTGCACAGGTTCTGGCCTTAGAGGGCTCTGCTCGGCGCGCAGCGATAGCACGCGCACGCGCGCGCGACCTTCCGTTGGTCGAGGTACTGGCTGAGCGATTTGACCAGTTCCGGTTCAACTCGCAGTTTGACATTGTTACGTTGATAGGTGTGCTTGAGTACGCCAACCAGTTCGTATCTGGCCTTGACCCTGTTTTGACAATGTTGCAGCGAGCGCGATCGCTGGTTAAACCTGGTGGCATTCTGATCATCGCTATTGAGAATCAGCTGGGTGTGAAGTATTGGGCTGGAGCGCCAGAGGACCACTTGGGTGTGCCGATGTATGGCATCGAGGGGCGCTACCGCGCGGACCAACCACAGACATACGGGCGCAAACACTTGGCTGAGTTATTGGCTGCCGCAGGTTTCGCGCGAGCTGAATTCCTTTCAGCCTTGCCAGACTACAAACTACCGGTATCAATCTTGGCGCCCAGCGGCTTGGAAAGTGCCGATTTCGATGCCGCTGCGCTTGCCTCAGAAAGTGTGCGTCGCGATCCCCAAATGCCAATCCAGTTGGCCTTTTCACCTGAGCTGGTATGGCCTGTTGTTATGCGCAATGGCCTAGGCGCGGACCTGGCTAATTCTTTCTTGATCGCCGCTAGTGTGGCGGATACATCAGCAATAGACCCTCACGTACTGGCCTACCACTACAGTACCGAGCGCAGAATGGGATACTGCAAGCAAACAGTTTTTCGACGCTCCGCAGATGGAGCAATTGGCGCACATTGCAATCTACTTAATCAAATGGACAACGTTGTCCAAGGGGCTTCGTTGATTATGCGTGTACCACCACACACACCTTACGTACATGGCCATACATTGGCGAGCGAGTTCGTGCATCTGGTGACGCGGGACGGATGGGTACTGGACTCGGTGGGTGCCTTTGTGCGGCGCTACTTGGATATCGTTGGTTCGCTGGTTTACGAGGGTCTTCCCTTTATATCGCCGCAGTCACTTCAGACAGTTCTGCCTGGTAAGTGCTTTGATTTGGTTCCTCAAAACATCATTTGTGACTCGCAGGGTAAATACCATGCCATCGATCTCGAATGGACGTTGGTGCGTGACATGCCTGTGGGCTGGCTGTTGTTTCGAGCAATGCTTCTGCTGGTGCAGTGCGTCACGCGGTTTGGGGTGTCGTCCGAGTTGGGCGCAGTAACGCGACGCGGTTTCTTCATGGCGGTGTTGAAGAATGCTGGTTTTGAAGTCGATGAATACACACTTGAGTCTTTCGCAGCTATGGAAGCAGCGGCTCAGGCTGAAGCCACACAACACCCTATGGGCCAGTTGTTGGACTGGTGGGCTGATTCACTGCTGCACACTGAGCCAGGCATCAATGGAAACGTCGGAGCACAGGCTTTCGAGGACAAGTTGCGGAAGTCTGAGTGGCGACTCCAAGAGTCCGAGGCAAAGTTACAAAAATCTGAGTCGCTACTACTTGAGTCTGAACGTAGCTTGCAGCTGGCCGCCGAGCACTTGCGTGAGCTGGTGGCACAGCGTGACGAGCAACTGACTGCGCTGCAAGGGTCGTTGTATGACATGCGTGCCAGCAAGAGCTGGAAGATCACTGCGCCATTGCGTAAGATACCTAATGCCATTGCGGGCTTGGAACGTCAGACCGAGCTCTTGCGTGACGCCATCAAAATCGGTGGCGGCCTATTGCCCACCCTCCGTACTACCGTGAAGGTCCTGCGCAACGAAGGCTTCAATGGAATTCGCTGGCGTATGTCCAACGTGCAAGTGCTGAGGCGTGGTGCGGCGCCGTTGGAGTTGGCCGCACCTGTTATGCCATCGACAACGCTCCACCTAACACCCTACTACCCCAACCCGCTATGGGACCAGGAGCCGCCAGTTGAGTCGAACGGGCTAGGGCGATTTGCGGTGCACTGCCATTTTGACGAGCAATCTGATGTTGAACAGAGCATGTATTTGCTGTCTGCAATACCCTTCCCTTTCGATCTCTATGTCTCCATGGCGGGCGACCAGGGTAGGCGAGCCCAAACGCAAGCGCGTTGGAAGAATGCGTTACCCCGAGCTGAGAGAATCCAGATCGAACACCTGCCGGCGAGCGCCCAGCCCTTAACGTCGATGGTTGCGTGTTTTGGCCAGTTGCTTACGGAATATCCGTCGTTTGCGCACTTTGCCTTTGGGCTTTCCAATGCGACAGACGCTGCGCAGAGCTTGCTAGGCCCTAAAGACAGCAGCGGTGGTCGGTTGGAACGGCTGCTTGCGTTGATGAATGACGCCGCAGCCCTTGTGCTCGGTGCCGAGAGTGCATCGGACCATGCGAGTGGCTCCTTCCCTGCGGACGCTGCCTGGACTAAACGTGTTGCCCAAGTATGCGGTCTGAGTGCTGACAAGTCAGCTATGCAGTGCTCCGTCAATGGCGCAGCAGCGTTCCTCATGCGTGGTGCGGGGCTTCGAGCAGTGCTCCCCGTCGTGTCGCTACTCGATCTGGATGACCATGGCGTGGAGTGTGAACACCGTATGTCGGATGCACTGGCGTCTCTACTACCGGTGTTTGCGGCGTTACAACCCGGCCGGGTGCTACAGATCCAGCAAGGCGACAGTACTCACGACTTCCGGCAGTACGAAGTGCAGCACGACTACTCTGCGTCCATTCTGCACCGCGATGTGCGGGTCTTATCCTACTATCTCCCGCAATTCCACCCTACGCCAGAGAATGATGAATGGCATGGTAAAGGCTTCACTGAGTGGACTAAGGTTCGTGCCGCAAATCCGCTTTTTGAAGGCCATTACCAACAGCACATACCCCACCCCGATATTGGTTATTACCTGCTGGATTCTCCTGAAATTTTGCGAACGCAGGCCATGCAGATGCAAAAAGCGGGAGTGCATGGCCAGGTTTTCTATCACTACTGGTTCTCAGGTCGCCTGATCCTGGAGAAGCCGGCACAAATGCTGCTGGCACACGCGGATATTGAGATGCCCTTTTGCTTTTGCTGGGCCAACGAAAATTGGACGCGCCGCTGGGACGGCAACGAGCGTGAAATTCTTCTAGGCCAAACCTATTCGGCTGACGATGCACGCGCTTTCATTCGCTATTTGATACCCTTCTTCCGCGACCCCCGCTACATCCGCGTCGGCACGCGCCCGATGTTGATGGTGTACCGCCCATCTTCGATTCCGGACCCTACCGAATATCTCCGGATCTGGACCGAGGAGTGCGTGCAGGCGGGCATCGATGCACCATACGTTGTGGCCGTCCTCACGCGCGGCGCCACTGATCCTGCGGACTTCCAAATGGATGCTGGCGTTGAGCGACCTCTGCACGACTGGACGGATGGCGCAGTCCCTGATCTTCGTCCATCGCTGCAGGCACATTGGCCTATGAATGGCAGTGTGCTGTCGTATGACCAAGTGCGCGACTACTATGTGGCACAGAACGACCGCAAGAGTTTCGACTACTTCCGCTCGAATGTGCCGATGTGGGACAACACCGCGCGATACGGCACAGGAGCATTGCTGCTACATGGCAGCACGCCGCAGAGTTTCCAGCAATGGATGGAGCACTCCATCGCCGATGCCCAAGCAAATTTGCCGGCAGACCGGCGCTTTGTTGTCGTTAATGCCTGGAACGAATGGGCCGAAGGCGCCCATCTGGAGCCGGACACGCGCTATGGCTACAGCTATCTGAACAGCGTGGGGCGCGCGCTAGCGGGCCTGCCCTATGCGCACGAGTTGAATGCGACAGCGCCATTGCCACAGGGGCTTTGCCTGCAGGTGCAATTTTCGCGCGAACTTGTCGAACAACTTAAGGCGGATGCGCTCGTCCGTCGCCGGTTCTTCCACTGCCTTGCGCAGTCGCGGATTCTGCGCAGCCAAGGGTTCTGCGTGGACTATCCGCACGAGAATGAACTGCCGATCCCGCGAGCCGCAGCGGGCAGTTCGGCATGCGACTTTCGCGTCGAGTTTCGGCGCGCCGTTCACTTTGCACCCGATGCCATCGAGCGGATGCTGCAAACCGCACTTGCAACCCGCGCTTCGGTCATTGGCAACGACTATGGAAGATCTCCGAGTTCGTTGCACTTGATGCCGAATGGGGCAGCTTCCAGGCGCGACGCCTCCGAGGCCTCGGTTCTGATTCTTTCTAGCCATGGCGTGGCCTCCGCGCACGGGATCTATCGCATGCGGACGGATGCCTGGTGCTTTGCGTTACCGCCGCATTCGGCCGGCCAGGGGGAATTGCCGACCGTGACGACGATAGTGCGCTTTCACAAAGGCGGGCGCCTGGAAGAACTGCGGTGCGCGCTTTCGTGCATGTATGTCATGCAGGACTGCGTCGTCGTTCCTTTGATTGCGGCGCAAGATTTAGACGAGCAGCAGACCGCTGCACTGATGTGCATGCTGGAAGAGTTCGATTGGCGGCCAGGGCCTGGGCCAAGGGTCGACCACTACGTGTCGCCGAATGGCCGCGGGGATCTACGGTCTCGGATGCTCAACGAGTCCTTGCGCAAGGTGAGCACGCGCTACGCTGCGTTTCTCGACTACGACGATCTGTTGTTTTCAGATGCCTATGCCTTATTGCTCCAGCGGATGCGAATGACCGGCAAGGCGGTCGTTTTTGGGCGTGTCTACTGGACAGACTACCGTGCAAATGCGCGAGTCCTACTGAAACGCCGCCGCACATTCGAGTATGGCGGTAGCCACGAGGAATTCGTTCGACACAACCATGCCCCGTTGCACAGCTTCCTGCTGAATGTCGAAAAAATCGACCGTAAAAAAATCATTTTTTTCGATGAGCAACGCTTTATGGAAGATTATCTTTTGACGCTGCAGATTTTCACTAAGGAAAACGCCGACTGGGAAGGCTTGAAGGAAAATATCTATCTAGGTGACTACGTGCATAGTCTTGACAGGGAACACACACTCGCGCTGTCCAACGATGAAGTACGTGCGGCCTTGCTGAGCGATCCTGAATATCTTATGTGCGAGGAATATATTCAGCGGATTCGAATGAATATTGCTTCTCATGTCGAGTCCTGAAAATTATGTCTGCGGCCCATTGAATATTGCGACGGCTGGCAATGACAAAAAATAGATGAGCAGGAGTAATAAAATGCAGGGTTTGTTTGCAGCCAACCGGATGGATGCCATCTTTTCGAGGATCAAGAGAGTTGATTTCTGGATTCTTCTGGGAATTTTCTTTGTCTTTTATTTTTACAAGTTGGTCAACTATGGCCAAATGATTGACGACGAGAAAGCCGCCCTTAGGGCTGCGCCGATTATTTGGCTGACGCAGGGGCGATGGGGCGCCTATCTGTTTGAGTTGTTGGTGCTTCCAAATCCGCCGATTCCGTTTCTTCCGACCTTTCTGTTCGGTATTTTCATGTGTGCAGGGTATTTGATTGTCATGGCCGCGCACGATGTCGATCGGCTTGAGCCGCTGCATTACCTCACTTTTCCGCTGTTCGTTGCTTTTCCTGTCTGGATTTTTCTCTCCGCTTTTTCATCGAATGTTGCGGCCAGTGGCCTAGCCATGGTTTTTTCAGCCTTGGCTCTGAAGCATTGCAAGAAGCTGATTGAACAGGACTGGCCTCGAAATTTTAAAAAGCTTGCGACGCACGCAATGGCTGCTGCACTATTTTGTGCAGCAGCCATTGGGATTTATCAAACATTTATCTTTGTCGTTGCTGTATTGGCGCTCGGGCTTGTGCTGACATCGGCACAGCGCAATCACTGGACCATCTCGCGGGTCGCGGTGCAGTTGCTGCATGTATTGGCCGTTTTGTTGTTGGGTTTGCTGTTTTATAAAATCATCGATCTTGTCTTCATGCGTGCTCTGCATGTGGAACGCTCCGGATATGTTGAGCAGTTCAGCAACGTCGACCAGCTGCTGGCCAAGCCACGAGAAATGCTTTCCAGCACGTGGGCGAGCCTCAAGGCGATCTACGGAGGTAGCGCCCAGAAATATGGTGTCGAGGTGATCGGATTTCCCCTGTTGATGCTCTCCGGGGTGTTGGGCGTTGTATTTGGGCGGTCGTTTCGCGGATGGCAGAAAGTCTGGGCGTCGATCATCGTGGCGTGCATCGCCTGCATTCCCTTCATGATGGAGTTGATATCGGGGGGGATGCCTTTGCGAACGTTCATCGCGATTCCTTCTGTGTTCTGGTTGTTTTCCATGCTCGGGATGACGGCAGGTGTGCGGTGGCTGGAGGGCTTGGCGGGCATCGCATTGGTGCTGTCGCTGTACGGTGTGATGCACTCCACGAATACCTTGCAGGCGACGCAGGCCTATGTAAGAAGCCATGATCAGATCATGGCGGCAGATATCTACAGACGCATTGCGGAAGTTAGTCCTGATTTCGATCGAACAAAGATCTACATGGTCGATGTGTTCGGGGCGAAAGAGTTCGAATCGCTGTATCCCCGCATAGCATCTTCCACTTGGGGGTATTCTTTTTTTGAGTGGGACGATGGAAATCCTGAGGGGCGGATGCTAGCGCATATGCGAGCGCTCGGTTATGCAAATTTGAGAGTCGTACCCTTCGAGCAGCGCAAGGAAAATCTGAAGAAATTTGAAGAAATGCCAATGTGGCCGGCGACGGGCTCCGTGAAGAATGTGGATGGCACGATTCTTGTTAAATTGGGTCGATACCGTGGCTATCCTTTCAATTTCTGACCGAGCCGCCGAGATCGTAGCGGGAGATGACCCAGGCCTCAGAGAAGATCGAAGCAGGAGCTACATGCGGCACTATCCGAATTTTGATTGGCTGCGTCTTTTCTTTGCCGTGCAGGTTGTGGCGATGCACAGCGGGGCATGGGAGCGCGTGCTGATCAATCCGGTTCCGGCATTTATCGCCGTCAGCGGATTCGTGGTTTTGGGAAGTATCGAGCGACGATCTCTGACGTCTTTTTTTCTGAGCCGTGCATTGCGCGTGTTGCCGCTGCTTTTCGTTTCTTTTCTCGTTATCGGTGCAATTTTTGGTGCGAGTGAAATGCGCCAAACGTTTTTATTTTGGCTTTGGCCGATGGGGCCTGCGCCGCTGAATGCAGTGGTGTGGACGTTGATCTACGAAGAGGTTCTCTATGTGTGCATGGCCATCTTGTTCGTGTTTGGTTTTTATCGGCGGCCACTGCTGATAGCTGTTGCATTTATTGGGTCGCTGTATTTCGCTAGAAATCCGCCACCATTTTTATATCCAGTGACCTATGTTCTGATTTCATCGTTCCTTCTTGGAAGCGTTGCCTACTTGTACCGTCACTGGATTGTTCGACTGCCGTCAATGGTGGCGATTGGATGGTTTGTTTTGGGAATGGCGGGCGTTGCGACCTTGAAATACAGCATGGGCAGTTGGGTGGACGATTTTTTTGTCCATCTGATTGCCATTGCTGGTGCCCTATGCTTTGCCATTGCAGGGCCGCAGCTACCGCGGCTGGCGCTTGATCTTAGCTATTCGCTGTATTTGTTCCATTTGTTGTCCCGCGCATTGTTGATGCACTTCATTCCACTGGGGGTTCCCTTGTTTATGGCGATGCTGGCGACCACGATTCCGGTGTGCGTTGTCGCTTGGTATGGAATAGAGCGCCCATTTTTATCGCTGCGAGATCGGCTATTTTTCCGGAGGTTGCCGGCGCGATATCCGTCGTAGGATTGTTTGATACAACGAAGTTTTGATGGAGAAACAGATGATCAAGATCAATGATCTTTCTGCGTTGACGCAGACCCAGAAGGAAGGGGTCAAGAACGCCGTCGCGCGCGTGGTCGACAGCGGCTGGGTTGTCCTTGGCCCCGAGGTCAGGCATTTCGAATCGGCATTTGCCGACTACCTGGGTGCCAGGCACTGCGCAGGCGTCGCCAACGGCACGGACGCAATCGAGCTGGCCTTGAAGGCGCTGGGTGTGGCAGTGGGCGACCGTGTCGCCACGGTGGCAAATGCGGGCATGTACACCAGCGCCGCCGTGCTCGCGATCGGTGCCGAGCCGGTCTTCATGGACGTAGACCTGGACAGCCGGAACGTCGCGCTTCCAGAAGTCCGGCGGGTGATCGCGCTGGGCGTCAAGGCTGTAGTCGCGACTCACCTGTACGGCCTAGCGGTCGCCGAGATCGAGGCGATTGCGCAGCTGTGCGCGCAGCACGGTGTCGCGCTGCTCGAAGATTGCGCCCAGGCGCACGGCGCCATCGTCAGCGGCCGGCGCGTCGGCACCTTTGGGGATGCGGCCAGCTTCAGTTTCTATCCCACGAAGAACCTGGGTGCCCTAGGCGATGGCGGGGCCGTGGTGACCCAACGCGCGGATGTCGCCGAGCGGGTCGGGCACTTGCGCCAGTACGGCTGGACCGCCAAGTACCAAGTCAGCCTGCCCGGCGGACGCAACAGTCGTCTCGACGAAATGCAGGCGGCGATCCTGATGGTATTCCTGCCGCATCTTGATGCCGCGAATGCGCGGCGGCGACAGATTGCCGCCCGCTATGGCGCCAGCATTCACCATCCCGATGTGCAGCTACCCATGGATGCGGGCGAGTCGTCCGTGGCCCACCTCTACGTGTTGCGAAGTGCGCGGCGCGAAGCCTTGCGCGCGCACCTGCAGGCGCAGGGCATCTCCTCGGACGTGCACTACCCCATTCCTGACCATCGGCAGCCGGTGTTCGGGGACCGGTATGCCGGGCTCCGGCTCGAGAACACCGAGCGCCTGGCCGCGGAGATCCTTACCCTGCCCTGCTACGCTGAGATGCGTGACGAGGATGTCGCCCGTGTCGTGGCGGCGGTGAATGGGTGGCGCGCATGAAATTCTCGGTCGTCATCCCGGTCTACAAGAACGAGGATTCGATTCCGCGCCTGCTCCAGGCCGTAACGGCGATGGCGCGCGAACTGGGCGGCATGCTGGAGGTGGTGTTCGTCGTCGACGGCAGCCCCGACCGCTCGTTCGTCTTGTTGCGCGATGCCTTGGCCGGCCTGGGGTTTCCGGCGCAGTTGCTGGCGCATTCGCGCAACTTCGGCTCGTTTCCGGCGATCCGTACCGGTCTGGCGGTGGCGCGCGGAGACTATTTCGGCGTCATGGCAGCCGATCTGCAGGAGCCGCCGGAGCTGATGGTGGCGTTCTTCCGGGCGCTGCAGGCCGACGAATGCGATGTCGCCATCGGCACCCGCACTCGCCGCAGCGACTCATGGAGTTCGCGTATGGCCTCCGGGCTGTTCTGGGCGCTGTATCGCAGGTTGGTTGTACCTGACATGCCCGAGGGCGGAGTCGATGTGTTCGGATGCAACCGCGTGTTCCGTGACCATCTGCTAAGGTTGCAAGAATCCCGTTCTTCGCTGATCGCTCTGATCTTTTGGCTTGGGTTCCGACGCAAGCTCGTTGGCTATGAACGTTTGGAGCGCCAAGAAGGCGTGTCGAGCTGGACCTTTCGGAAGAAGGTCGACTATATGCTGGACAGTGTTTTCGCATTCACGGACTACCCTATCCGTATGCTCACACGCATAGGGTTTCTAGGCTGCGTTCTCTCCGTGATTCTCTCCGTCGTTATTCTGGTGGGCCATATTACCGGTCGCATAGTTGTGCCAGGCTACGCGCCGACGATGCTGGTAGTGCTATTTTTTGGCGCCGTGAATCTTCTGGGACTGGGGCTGGTCGGAACGTATGCCTGGCGAACCTATGAAAATGGAAAGCACCGCCCGCTGTCTGTTGTAGCACTGGCAATTACAAACGAGAAAGATGCAGATGCTCAATGAGGTTCAGATTCATCCCACGGCTGAGGTCCTGACAGAGAACATCGGTTCCGGGACGACAATTTGGCAAATGGTGGTCGTGCTGAAAGGTGCCGTGATCGGCAAGAACGTCAACATCTGCGCCCAGTGCTTCATCGAAGACGACGTTGTCATCGGCGACCGGGTAACCGTGAAGTCGGGCGTCTATCTCTGGGATGGCGTGCGCTTGGGCGACGATGTGTTTGTCGGCCCGAATGTGACGTTTACGAACGACAAGTTCCCCCGGTCCAAACAGCACCTGGCAGAGGCCTTGGTTACGCGTGTCGAAGCTGGGGCCTCGATTGGTGGTGGGGCGGTGGTACTGCCCGGTTTGATTGTGGGGCGGGGTGCGATGGTGGGGGCAGGGGCCGTTGTGACCAAGTCGGTACCTCCTTATGCCATTGTGACGGGTTCACCCGCAAGAATCATGGGGTATGTGGAGAATACCGCCTCAGCAAAACCAGATGGCCGCCCGAGGGCGCTGGTCGTGCCTGCTGTCGCAAATTCGGTGGAACAAGTAGGTGTCGGCGATGTCGCGTTGCACCGTATGAAGTTCGTACAGGACATGCGGGGTAACTTATCCGTGGGCGAGTTTGAGAAGGACGTCCCCTTCCCCGCCAAGCGCTACTTCCTGGTGTTCAGCGTTCCCAGCGAGAAAACGCGTGGCGAACATGCACATCGCGAGTGCCACCAGTTTCTGATTTGTGTGAAGGGCAGTTGTGCTGTGGTCGTGGACGATGGCAAATCCCGTTGTGAGGTTCTGCTGGATTCGCCTGACCTGGGGCTGCATCTGCCACCCATGACCTGGGGTATCCAGTACAAGTACTCGGCCGATGCAGTGCTGCTTGTCTTCACCTCGCATGACTACGATGCTGCTGATTACATTCGTAGTTATGCTGAATTCGTGGCACTAGTCGACGAGGGGGCAGCCTAGTTGCGCTCGATCCTAGCTCACCACCGATTCGGGCGATGGTTGCGCTTCTTAATAGGAGGAGCGATCAATACGGGTTTCAGCTATCTGCTGTACTTGGCCCTGAACCGCGTCCTGCCTTATCAGTGGGCGTATATGCTGTCGTATGCAGCCGGCATCGTGTTCGCCTATTGGTTCCACGCCAAGTTTGTTTTCGTTGTGCCGCTCTCTTGGCGCAGACTGTTCTCATTCCCGCTGGTGTATGTGGTGCAGTACCTCGGGTCGGCTTTGTTGCTGGAAGGATTGGTCTCCGGGGCTGGCATGAGTGAGATGCTTGCGCCCTTGTGTGTGGCAACGGTAATGTTGCCAATTACCTTTGTGATGAGCAAGCTAGTACTGACTTGGAAGCGCCGGCTACCGTGCGAATGACAGGGTAGGCAGTTCTTGTGTAGAAACTAGCCACTTTTGGCGATGTCGGTAGCTGCGCTGGCGCACCGACCATGTGCAATGCTGAGAAGTGAAGAAACGGCCATGTACCGCAAGGCATTCGCCCACGATCTGAAAATTTTGGAACGGTCTATTTTAGAGGTGTGCATTGCAAGCGGCACTTCGGCAATCCGCTTACCTTCGCGCCTCATCAGCAACAACGTTCCAATGTCTTGGTAGTCCAGCAGCGTGGCCTCTGCAGATGCCGCCACTTGCATGGCGGTGCGGTTATACAGCCGAAATCCCGACACAAAGTCACGCAATCCCAAGCCTGTCAGCCACCTAAACCACTGCCACGCCGCACGTCGCGGTAGGCTGTTGCTGCTCGCAAAGTAGGCTACCGTCATGTCAGCTTGGCTGCCTGTAGCTAGCAGCGCCGGCAGTTCTTCTACTTCGTAGCGACCCTCTGCGTCGATGGTGATGACAGATGCGTAGCCTTGAGCAAGCGCATGACGGATGCCGGTTTGCAAGCTGCCCCAGGTCGTCATCTTTAGAAGGGGGCGCAGCACGCGGGCCCCATGCTGCTCCGCCAAGTGGCAGGTGGCGTCAGTGCTGCGGTTATCAACCACAAGCACTGGAGCGTTGACCAAGGCGCGTATGCGCTGAAGCAGAGGGGCGATGTCTGCGGCATTGTTATGGGCGGCAATCACCACCATCAAGCCGCGTGTGGCGGGCTCTGTATTTCTGCCTGGTGCCATGCTTCTGTAGTGGCGGGCAGTGGCGCGTTCGCAGGGCCCAATGCTGAAATGCTGGTGCAGCGCCTTTTGCCCTGCCTTGCCCAGGCGTTCCCGCAGCGGCGCGTCGTGCTGGAGGCGGGCAATGGCACTGCGCCATGCGTCCACGTCTTCAAAGGGCACATGCAGGCCGCAGCGCGCGTGCGATACCACCCACGGCATGCCTGATCCGGGCAGGTCAGTCACCAGGCAGGGGCGGGCGTGCTGCATGGCCTCCAGCAGCACGATGCCGAAGGCCTCAGTGCGTTCGCGCGATGCGAGGCAGAACAGATCGCAGGCGCTCAGCAGTGAATGCTTCTCGGCGTCGTCAACGGCGCCCACCAGTCGCACGGCAGCAGGCATGCCGGGGGGCGTGGTGCTGCGTATCAACGCCTGCAGTTCTTCGCGCAATTCGCCCTCGCCGGCGACGAGCAGCTCCACGCCGGGCAGGGTGGACACTGCGTTGATCAGGGTTTCGAAACCTTTGTAGTAGGTCAGGCGGCCAATGGAGAGCAGCCGCAGTTTGGTGCCTGAGTGCCACTGCAATGCTCTGGGCGGAGGAGCGGCCGCCGGCGTGCAACGCAGCTCAATACCCAACGGCACCACTTCGCACTTGCTGCGCCAGGAGCGCAGAGCGGCGCTGGCCTCAAGATATGGTGGTGACGTGGCAAAGATTTGCTCTGAACGCTCCAGCAGTGCCTGCTCGAAGGGCCGGTAGAGCATGTATCCCAGTGCGACAGACCATTTGATGCTGGACACCACCACATCCGAGTGCCAATGCACTACCCAGGGCACTTTGCGCGCGCCGGGCAGTGTGAGGGCCCACAGCGCGGAGTTGTTGGGCATGTGCAAGTGCAGCACATCGGGTTTCAGCCGGTCGATGGCGTTGCCCAGCGCTTGCCTAAAGCCGACCGCCATGGGGGCATAGACCAAGTTGAACTGTACCGGCACACGCTGTACCCAGATGGGATCGTCAGGCTGCGGATCGCCATGCACCAGCGCGTGGGCGTCAATGCCCTGGCGGCGCTGCTCTTGAATGAGGTCGGCCAGAAAGACTTCCATGCCTCCGCGGTAGGGCGGATAAAACTTGCCGACGTGCAGAACGCGCATGGTGGTGGGTTCCCGCTCTGGCTCAGGATTTGCGGGGTTTGGCGGCCGCAATCTGATCGCGCACACTGCGGTACTGCGGGTTGCGCGGATCCAGGCGAATGGCCTGATCCAGGTCTTTCAGGCTCTGGGCTTGATTTCCCGCTCGATCGTGCGCGATGCCGCGGCCGTAAAAGGCCGCAGGATTGGGACTGCGCGCCAGGAGTTGGTCAAACAGGTGGATGGCGCGTGTGGTTTCGCCCTTGCCAATCAGTGCCATGCCCAGTCCCAACTCCAGCCGTGGGTTGCTTGGGCTTTGCTGCAGAAGCAGGTTGAAGTCTTCGATGGCAGTGTCGAATTGGTTGGCGCCAATGGCGGATTCGGCGCGGCGCAGCCGTAGCAGTTGCTGCATTTTCTTGCTGCCATCGATGGCGTCTGAGGGCGTTTTCAGGGCAGCGTCGAAGCTTTGGAATGCTTGCGAAAACTGGCCCAGCGCAAACGCTGATTCACCGCGGTGGTAGTGTAGGGATTGGCCGGTGAAGCCTTTGGCCTGGGCTGCCTCGAACGCTTGCAGCGCTTGGGCGTGCTTCTGTTGCTGCTGCAGCGCGACACCGGTGTTGAATCGGGCATTGCCATTGCCATCCCCCAATGCATCGGCCGTGGCAAAGTCGCGTTCGGCCTGGGTCAGCAATCCCTTTTCCAGATGGTGAGCGCCCAGGTTCAGGAAGGCGCGGCTGCGGCCTACTGCGTTGGCGGGGGCGTTGCGGTCGATCTTTTCAGCAGCATCTCCCCACGCCGTGCCTGCATCTGTCAACGAGGACACGCGCTCCAATGCCAATGCGCCAAAAACCAGTCCAAGAACGGCTCCCAGCACGTAAATGCTGCGTGGCTTGAAGCCTGTCAGGACAATGGCCGCCAGCCCTGGTAGAGCGATGGCCCACAAGTAGCTGCGGTACAGCACGAACGGGTCTTGCACCCAAACCGTGGAAAACTCCGTGAAGTACCACAGCACTGGAAAAAGCAGCAGCAACCCGGCCAACCCCCAGAGGTTGCTGCGGCGCAGCACCAGCCAGATGGAGCCCAGCAGCAATGCCACGTAGCCGATAGCCCCCACCAGATGCCAGAGGGAACCGAACCCGAGCGGAAATGCAGGGCGCAGATCAATCGACATCCACTGGATATTGGGGAAGATCCAAAGGAGGCCGTAGGCAAAGAACAGCGCGGACTCGTTCAGGATGCTGAGCGGGTACATCTGCTGCATCATTCCGGGGCGCAGGGACTCCAGTTGCTGGGCGAGCGCGATGGATTGCGGGTCGAATAGGCGACCGAGCACATTTCCATAGAGCTGCCAGAGCACGGCAACGGCTCCAGTCAGCACCACCAGGGCCACTCCGCCCACGGCCGCGGCCCGCTTCCAGCCTGGGCGGCAAACGTAGATGTACAGAGGAACGGTCATGGCGGCCGTCATCACGGCATGCTCCTTGGAGAGCACGGCCAGCACATAACTTATCAGTGCGCCGACAAACCGCGCGGCGCTGCCTGTTTGCAGCCCACGCACGAACATCCAAAGGGCCAGCACCGCGAACAGTGTGGCCATGACGATGGAGCGTTGCGCCAGATAGGCCACCGCATACACCGCAACGGGATTGAGCGCAAACAGCGCGACACCCACCTGCAGCGCGGCCAATCGTGAGCGTTGGAAGTGACTTTGTTCTTCAAACTCCTTGGGAAAACGCGCGGTACTCAACAGCGTGTGGAGGAATGCATAGAGCGCTGCGGCCACGCCCAGATGCAGCATCACATTCACGAGGCGCTGCTTCCACCATCCATCACCCGCGAGGCTCTGAAGCCAGACAAAGCTCCCGTAGGACAGCATGCGCTGCTTGAACTGCAGCAGACTGCCGTATTCGCCAAAAATCGTACCGTCGCTGAGCCGTAAATCGTCAAAAAGCAGTTCGTTCTGGATGCCTGGCAGGTAAATGCCCAATACTGCCAGCACGAGCACTATTGCAAATAGATAAGTTACTTTGCGCGATATAGCCATAGGGTGGGTGTTCCATGGAGACTGCCAATATCCGGCGCCCCAGACGGGGCTCTTGAAATCCGCCGCAGGGGAGTCTAAGCCATGAGTGATCACGCACCGGGCTGTGGGGTGCATCAGGCCCAAGGGAGGTCGATGCTGCCGCTTTCTGTGGTCAGGCTGGGCCCTCCCCAATAGTCAGCCGCGTGTCCGACACATAGCGGTGCGGCGGCACCTCAAGGTTGGTGGGCGCGGGCTTGTTCTTGAACACGCGGCCCGCCAGGTCAAAGGTGGAGCCGTGGCAGGGGCAGAAGAATCCGCCCTTCCAGTCGTTGCCCACGCTCGGGTTGGCGGTGCCGACGGGCACGGCGCTCGGCGAGCAGCCCAGGTGCGTGCAGATGCCCACTGTCACGAACACCTCGGGCCGGATCGAGCGTTGCGCGTTGCGCGCGTATTCGGGCTGCTGGTCTTTGCGTGAGGCCGGGTCGGCCAGTGCGTTGTCGTGTAACGCCAGCGTGGCCAGCATCTCGGGGGTGCGGCGCATGATCCACACGGGTTTGCCCCGCCATTCCACGGTTTTCACGCCGCCGGGTGGCAGGTCGCTGATGTCCACCTCCACGCTGGCGCCCATGGCCCGGGCGCGTTCGCTGGGTGCAAAGCTGGAGACCAGGGGCACGGCCACGCCGGCAGCGGCCACGCAGCCGGCGGCTGCGGTGAGCAGCACCATCTGGCGGCGTTCGTCGTCGTGGGTGGCGGGGAGGGGGCAACTGGCGGCTGCGGCGGTTGGGACGGTCATGGCGGGGTTCCTGGATGGGTTGCGCTGGAAGGGCGGGAAAGGGCACTGATCGGCCCTCGCTGCCCGAACTCTGGAAGCGGCACCGGCGCGTGCGGCGCCCTTGTGGCTGCTTCTGCAAGGCAAGCTGCGTGCCACCGCTGCGTTCTCGAAGAGAACCATCGAAATTCGATGGTTTCTTCGCTTCAGCCCAGGGGGATGGCGGTCTGTTGGACCGTCAGTCCTCCGTCGGGTCGCCTTTGTGGGCCGCCACGTGCGTGCCATAAAAATGCCATTTCTCTGCCGTTTGCTGCCAACATGGCATAGATCAAGCCGGTGGCGACACCGCTGCGGCATCCTGCGGGTTGCCGTACCTCATCACCCACCCCGCCATGATTCACAGCCCTTCTGCGCCTCCCGAGCTGGTGTCCTTTCTCGATGGTCTGGCAGAGCCCCATATCCTGCTCGACGACAGCTATCGCATCCTGGCTGCGAATGTGGCCTACCAGCGCCAGTTCGGCACGGCGGAAACCGTGGTGGGGCGCACCTGCCATGCGGTATCGCACCATTTCAGCGTGCCTTGCGATCAGGCGGGAGAGTCGTGCCCGCTGGCGCAGGCGCGCAGTTCGGGGCAGCGCGAGCGGGTGCTGCATCTGCACCACACGCCGCAGGGTGAGGAATATGTGCAGATCGATCTGGCGCCTGTGCTGGGGGCTGGTGGGCGCCCCGTGTTCTTTGTCGAAAAGATGGTGCCCTTGCCAGTGGCAGCGCAGACCCAGCGCTCCGCACACGGTTTGATTGGGCGCTCACCCGCGTTCCAGCGGATGATGGGTTTGGTGGCGCGGGTGGCCCCTTCGCGCGCGGCGGTACTGCTGTTGGGTGAATCGGGCACGGGCAAGGAGCTCGTGGCCCGTGCGGTGCATCAGGGCAGCACGCGGGCGCGGCGGTCGCTGGTGCCGGCGGACTGCGCGAGCATGCCCGAGGCGTTGTTCGAGTCCGAACTCTTCGGGCATGAGAAGGGGGCCTTCACTGGGGCCACGCAGGCGCGCCCCGGGCTGGTGGAGGCCGCCAACGGCGGCACGCTGTTTCTCGACGAGGTGGGCGATATCCCGCTGCCGCTGCAGGTGAAGCTGCTGCGCCTGCTCGAGACTGGCACCTATCGCCGCGTCGGCAGCACCGAGCTGCGGCACGCCGACCTGCGCGTGGTGTCGGCCACGCACCGCCACCTGCCCCGCATGGTGGCGGAGGGCCGTTTCCGCGAAGACCTCTACTACCGTCTCGGCACCTTCCCCATCCACCTGCCACCGCTGCGGGAGCGGCAAGGGGACATCGCACTGCTGGCGAGCGCGTTGCTGGAGCGCGTGGTGCAACCGCCGCGTGTGCTGCTCCTGTCGGACGCCGCGCTGGCCTTGCTGGAGGCGCAGCCTTACCCCGGCAACGTGCGTGAGCTGCGCAACCTGCTCGAGCGCACAGCTCTGTTGTGCGATGGCGATGCCATCGAAGCAGACCATGTCCGCCAAGCCGTGGCGTGCGGGCTGCCGCCGCCCGCCAGTGCACCGTGGCAAGGCGTGGCGGCCGCCGAAAGCCCCATGGCGGGGGGCGCTGCCATGGGCCGCGCGCTGGATGCCGACGCGTTGCGCCGTGCACTTGCCGCTCACCGAGGCAACCGGGCGGCATTGGCGCAGCAGCTGGGTCTTAGCGAACGCTCGCTGTACCGCCGCATCCGGGCATTGCGGTCGCTGGACTGAAAAATCAGCCTCAAAAGGCCTGTAGTGCTTATCTGGCTTGCGTTGATAGCTATTAAAAATGCAGTGCACAGCGGGTGGCTGGTGGCGGATCAACGGAGGGGCGCTACCGAGCCTGTCGGGTGAGAGCCCGGTGGAGCGATCGCGTGGAAAGGCTGCCGCAGGTTGCGGGCGCGGTGGGCCCTTGCGCCAAGCCCCGGGGCGGGTGCCTCCAGAACGCGGCATGTCGCTGCGCGCCAGCGGGCCCAAGACCGCCACTGTGTTGCCTGCTGCGCGTAGCGCCGCAGCGGGCCGATGGTGTCCGTACGGGCTGCGCTGCGGGTGAGTGGTACTTGCAGCGTGCTGCGGTCTGGACTGGCCCAACCCATCGAATGCCCGGCGGCCCGTTGCATGGGCTCAGTGCTCCTTCACTGCCGCCCATCGCTGCCCGTTCACACTTTGGGTAGGTGCTGCGGGTGTGCACTTTTGCTATTGAAAAAAGAGCTGGATGTGCACGTCAGATAAGCGCATGGTCGCTGTTTGTTGCGTTTTCTTGTTTCGCATGCGTGGCAGGAGCTGGAACTGGAACGGGGTGGACGCAATGGCAATGGCAGAGGTGGCGGCGGCGGTCGGGCTCACTGCGCATGGCGGCCATACCCGGCACCACCCAGCGCCTGGAGCACCGCAAGGCGAAGTCTCACTGCCCTTGTCGCGCCACCACCGCTTCCAGCCCCAGCGCGCGGACCGATACCGCTGCCGCCTCGGCATCGTCACGGCGTTCGAAAGGGCCCACGCGCACCCGCACCCGGCGTCTCTGGGCCGCGAAAAACTCCTGGCGAAAGGCCGGGAGGCCCTCGTTCAGCAGCCGTGCCTGGGCCTTGCGGGCATTGGCCTCGTCCGCGAACACGCCCACGTTGATGTAGTACCCGGGCGCGGTGCCCACGGTCGTGGCGGCGGTGTTGTCGGCCAGGGGCGGTGCGGCGGTGTCCGTGGCGGGAGCAGACGATACAGCGGGGGAGGCGGGCGGCATGGTCTCCGCAGAGGTTGCGGCTGCTTGCGCCGCAGCGTTGGGGGGGGCAGTCTCAGGGGGCTGCCGGCCGGGGCGGGGAGGCTTCGGCGCGTGACGCGTTGGGCGCAGGTGCTGTCGAATGGCGTGCGGGCGCTGCTGTGCTGGGCCCAAGCGTTCGTTCTTGGGCCAGCGCTTGCAGCTTTGCCGGCTCGCGGGCCGGAAGCTGCTGGACTGGCGAGATATCGGCCGCTTTGGATGTCTTGCCGGTCGATGGACGGTGCCCGGGTGCCGGGGACGGGGACGGGGGCACAGGTATCGGTGTTGCGGGAACGCCGGCTGCGGAGGCCGCAGCGGCCGACGGATTCGGTGCGTGGGCCATGGGCGCTGCGCGAGGTGCGGATGGCGGCAGCGGCATTGGAGTGGACGCAGGGGCCGGTGCGGGGGCTGAGGCAGCGCTGAACGCGGGGACAGTGGAGATGGGGGCAGCGCCCAAAAGGCGGGGCAGAAGCGGCTTGTGCGGGCGCTGGCTGGGCGCTGGCCGGTGGTTGAGGCGGCGCGGCATGCGGGCCAGCGCCTCGCACATCCTGGGGGGCACCTGCACCTGCACCTGCACCTGCACCTGCCGCTTTGCCCGTGCTGCCCAGCTTCTGCGCCACCGGGCTTGCGTCGTGCACGCCGTTCGCGGGGTTGGCGAAATAGGCGCCAGCAGCGGCGAGCAGCAGGGCCACATGGGCAGCAGTGAGCCACCCCAGTCGTCGCCATGAACTGGCCTGTCGGGCCAGCAGTGCGCAGGCTTCGTTCAGGGTGTGCGTAGCGGTCAGCGCCCGTGCGATCTTTTTGTGGGCATCGGTGTGCAGCAGGGCATTGCCGTAGAGGCCGGGCACGGCGCAACCCAGCAGCACCAGGGCCGACAACAGGCCCCATTCCACACCCCGCGGCCAGTGCAGCATGGGCCGCCCCACACCAAACACCAGCAGCGCCACGCCTTCGGCAACGGCCACGTACACCAGCGCCGGGCCCCAGAGCTGGCGGAACACCATCCAGCCCAGGGTGCACAGGCCTGCAGCCCAGTTCCAGCCCGTGGTGGTACGCCCGGCCTCGTCAAAGCGCGCAAAGATGGGAAGGTAGTAGGACGCGTTGACGGGGCCCAGCACCGCGCGGTACAGCGCGGTGATGGCGCTGTCGGAGCGGGAATCGGAGGGCCGCGGGGCGCTGGCCTGTGCAGGGTCCGGGGTGGGGAGCATGGCCGATTCTGGCATGCAGCGTGCGGTTCGCGGCACCCCCGTCAAGAGGGGGGCGGCGCGTTGCCCCCAGTCTTCCTTTGGAGACGGTTGACTCCACCGCGAAGCTGCCGCCAGTGGCGCTGGGAGTGTGCGAAAGGCCGTGGTCGTGTTCGAGGGGGCGATGCGGATGGTGAGCGCAGGGCGTGGGTGCTCGCGCTGAAGCGTGCCACTGCCCTTTTTTCTGGCCTGCGGGTGGTCCACGCAACGGCGCGACGGATGCTGCTCCGTCCGGATGGGGCCGGGCGCCGAACCGGCGATGCCCGGCGCGTCTGCCGTGAAGGACGTGGGAACCCTCAGTGCCGGCCCATGAGCCGGGCCACGAGTGCGCTGGTGGTGGAAACCTCCAATTTGCGCATCAGGCGGGCGCGGTGGGCGTCCACGGTGCGGGCGCTGATGGCCAGATCCCGGGCGATCTGCTTGCTGGTCTTTCCGGTCATCAGAAACTGGGCCACTTCGCGCTCGCGGGCCGTGAGGCTGGTCGTGACGGCGCGTGCGGCGGAAATGTCTTCGAACACCCACACGGCTGCGGCAAAAGGGTCGTTGCGGTCGATGGCCTGCCCCGACACATGGCACCAGAAGAGGCTGCCGTCGCACTTGCGCATCACGCGCTCGTCGGCGTAGGTGCCCTTGTCGCGCATGGCGACCAGGGCGCGCTCGCCCACATGTTCGTATTCATCGCTGGAGGGGTAGAGACCTTCCAGCGACTGCCCTGCCAGCGCGTCGGCGCTGTAGCCGAACATGGCGCAGAAGGCCCGGTTGTAGGCATGCACCACGCGCTGGCGCGACACCAGCAGCCCGACGGGCGCCATGTGGAACGCCAGCTGGAGGTCGGGGTGGGGGTCGGCTGGAAAAGAGGGTTCTGCCATGCGAGGAGGTGCAGACAAGGGGTTTCCCTAGTGTATTTCAGCGACTGTCGGCGCCCGCCGTTCCTGCCTACATTGCGGTCATTGCAAGGAGAACTTCACATGGGTGTTTCGATCGTGGGCTGGGCCCATCTGCCTTTCGGCCGCCTGGACGGCCTGAGCCTCGAAGATCTGATCGCGGGGGCTGGCCGAGAGGCCATGGCCCACGCGGGCGTACCGGCGGCCGAGGTCGATGGCGTGTGGCTGGGCAACCTGAACGGCGGTTTCACGCCCGATATCTTTGCCTCGTCGCTTGCATTGCAGTGCGACGATGCCCTGCGCTGGAAGCCCGCCGTGCGGCTGGAAAACGCCTGTGCGTCCGGGTCGGCGGCGGTGTACGGAGCCTGCGATGCCATCGAGGCGGGCCGCGCGCGCGTGGCGCTGGTCATTGGCGCCGAGAAGATGACGGCCGTGACGGGCAGCGAAGTCACCCGCATCCTGGGCGACTGCGGCTATTCGGGCGAGGCCGGTCATCCGCCGGGCGGGTTTCCGGGCATCTTCGCCTCCATCGCGCAGGACTATTTCGCCCAGCATGGCGACCATTCGGCCACTCTGGCGCGCATCGCGGCCAAGAACCACGCCAATGGCGTGCTCAACCCCTGGGCCCACATGCGCAAGGACCTGGGGTTCGAGTTCTGCAACACCGTGTCCGAGCGCAATCCCCTGATCGCCGGGCCGCTGCGCAAGACCGATTGTTCGCTGGTGTCGGATGGCGCTGCGGCGCTGGTGCTCGCGAGCGACGATGCTGCGGCGGATTTTGCGCGGGCCGTGCGTTTTCGGGCCCGCGCCCAAGTCAACGATTTTCTGCCGATGGCGCGCAGGCGTGTGGTGGAATTCGAGGGGCCGCGCCGCGCCTGGCAGCAGGCACTGCAGCAGGCGCGTTGCAGCGTGGCCGACCTCTCGCTGGCCGAGGTGCACGACTGCTTCACCATCGCCGAGCTGCTCACCTACGAGGCCATGGGCCTGGCGCCCGCGGGCCAGGGCCACCGCCTGCTGGAAGACGGCACTGTGCTGCGCAGCGGCCGCCTGCCCGTCAACGCGTCGGGCGGGCTCAAGGCCAAGGGCCATCCGATTGGTGCCACCGGCGTATCGATGCATGTGGTGTCGGCCATGCAGCTCATGGGCGAGGCGGGCGATCTGCAGGTGCCGGGCGCCACGCTGGCGGGGGTGTTCAACATGGGCGGATCGGCTGTTGCCAACTACGTGAGCATTCTGGAGCGCGCCCGATGAACATCGCCCACCTGCTGCGCCGCAGTGCCTTGCTGTACACCCACCAGCCCGCGCTGCTGCACGGCGACCAGGTGCTGTGGAGCTACGCCACGCTGGCCGCCCGCACCGCCGCGCTGGCCTCCCACCTGCGCACGCAATGCGGCGTGACCCCCGGCGACCGCGTGGCCATCTATGCCGCCAATGCGCCCGAGTACCTGGAGGCCCTGCACGCCATCCTGTGGGCGGGGGCCGTGTCGGTGCCGGTCAACTACAAGCTGCATGCCAAAGAGCTGGCCTACGTGCTGGTCGACTCGGGTGCGCGCGTGGTGCTGACCTCTGAAGCGCTGGCACCCGCCGTGCGCGAGGCCGGTGCGCCGCAGGATGCGGTGCTGGTTTTCGGCTCTGATGCGTACCGCACTGCGGTCGCCCATGCACCCATGGACGTGTGCGACCGCGCGCCGCACGACGTGGCCTCGCTGTTCTACACCTCGGGCACCACCGGCCGCCCCAAAGGCGTGATGCAGACCCATCGCAACCTGCTGGCCATGACGGCCTGCTATTTCACGGATGTGGACGACATCCTGCCCGGCGACGCGATGGTCTACGCAGCGCCCATGTCGCACGGCGCGGGCCTCTACAACTACGCGCAGGTGCTGCGCGGCGGGCGGCATGTGGTGCCGTTGTCGGGCGGGTTCGAGCCTGCCGAGTTGGTGCAGCTCGCGGCCAGCGTGGGCCAGCTCACGGTGTTTGCGGCGCCCACCATGGTGCACCGCCTGGTGGACCATGTGCGCACCACGGGCGCCAATGTGTCGGGCTTCAAGACCATCGTATACGGTGGCGGCCCCATGTATGCCGACGACCTGCGCAACGCCTTGGGCGTGATGGGCAACCGCTTCGTGCAGATCTACGGCCAGGGCGAAAGCCCCATGACCATCACCGCCCTGTCGCGCGCCCAGCTGGCCGACCGCGATCACCCCCGCTGGGCCGAGCGCATGGTGTCCGTCGGCGTGGCGCAGTCGCTGGTGGAAGTGCGTGTGGTCGATGCCACGGGTCAGCCCGTGCCCGCCGGCGAGACCGGCGAGGTGGTGGTGCGCGGCGATACCGTGATGCCCGGCTACTGGAACAACCCCACCGCCACCGCGCAGACCTTGCGAGACGGCTGGCTCTACACCGGCGACATGGGTGCGCTGGACAGCGATGGTTTCCTCACGCTCAAGGACCGTTCCAAGGACGTGATCATCTCCGGCGGCAGCAACATCTACCCGCGCGAGGTGGAAGAGGTGCTGTTGCTCCACCCCCGGGTGCGCGAGGTCGCCGTGGTGGGCCAACGCGATGCGGAGTGGGGCGAGGTGGTGATCGCCTTCCTCGTGGCGGGCAATGGCGGAGCGGTGGCTGTTGCAGAGCTGGATGCGCTGTGCCTGGAGCACATTGCGCGGTTCAAGCGGCCCAAGGAGTACCGGTGGGTGGAGGCGCTGCCGAAGAACAGTTATGGGAAGGTGTTGAAGACGGAGTTGCGGGAGCTGACGAAATGAGTGCTACCCCTTGTTGCATGCGGTGGCTTCAGTCGGCCTTCGGGATCGGGGCGGGTGCGTAGAGACTTTCCTCTGCGGCCATGCTCTGCTCGCCCAGCGGTGTCATCGCAACGACGGACTCCACGCGCGCGTATAGGCTTGCGCTCGGCACGCTTGTGATCGATCTGGCCAACCCATCACAAGCTCTCGGCACAGGCTGAACGGGCTGGCTCGGCATCAATCCTGTGCTGGCGCACCGAGCGGGAACAACGGCCGGAAAGGCCGTGCCTCTTCAACGACGCGGATGACCGAAGGGCGCGCGAGCAAGCGCGCGCGATAGGCGCGCACCAGCGGAAAGTCATCAGGGATCTGGTGTATCCAGTCCGCATAGAACAGCGCGGGTGCGGCCGCGCAGTCAGCCAGCGTGAAGTCCGTACCCGCCGCCCAGTTTCTTCTTGCCAGATCACCTTCGAGCCAGGCATAGGCCAACTCCAGCTTTTGCTTCGACAACGCCGAGCTTTCTTGGCGCTTGACCTGGTCACCCGTCAGGGCTGCGTTGACTGCGTGCTGTACCCAGTTCATCACATGCAGATCGAAAAAGCGGTCACGGAACCGCACGTCCAAGGCGTGCGCTGGATCGTCTGGCAACAGGCGCACCGGGCCGGGGTGTGCTATCTGAAGGTGCTCAATGATGATGCTGGACTCGACGACATTGCGCTCGCCGTCAACCAACAGCGGAAACTTCCTCAGGGGCCACCGTTGCAGCAGATCGTTGAAGTGTTGGGGAGTGTCTGGCCCGATGACTCGAAGCTCGAAAGGGGTGTCGTTTTCGTACAGCGCGATGAGCACCTTCTGCGTGTACGAAGAAAAAGGGTGGCCGTAAAGCGCAAGCAGCATGATCAGATCCTCTGGTTTTTAGCGACTTGTGTTTTGCAAGTGGTTTGAACCTACTATCATGACTTGCAAATTGCAAGTATTCCAACTCAGGAGAACGACGGTGGCGCAGATGGGGCGTTCGGGTTGCCCGATCAATCTGACACTTGAACAGCTTGGCGATCGCTGGAGCCTGATCGTGATCCGTGACGTCATGTTCGGAAACAGGCGCAGCTATGGAGAGCTTCTAGCCAACAGCGAGGAAGGTATAGCCTCCAACATCCTCGCAGACCGCTTGAAGCGCCTCACCGCGTCAGGGCTGCTGAAGCGGTCTTCCAATCCAGAGCACCGACAAAAGGGAATCTACAGCCTGACGGAAGCATCCATCCAGTTGGTTCCCCTGCTCGTGCAGATGGCGGCCTGGGGACGCCGGCACACATGTCCCAGTGCCGAGTTGTCGGTGCGTGCGCAATTGCTGGAAGAGGGTGGCGTTGCGCTTTGGAGTGCTTTCATGGACGAATTGCGGCACATGCACCTCGGAGCGCCGCGTCCAGCGAGATCGGTATTTGCTGAACTGCAGGTGGCATACGAAGCGGCGATGCTGCGTTCGGTCAAGAGCCGTCGATGACGGCGGAAAGCGGCAGACACGCGGGGAATCACGCACCTCGAGAAGTTCTGGATGGAGCCGTCAGGGTTCTCCTCCAGCATCAAATGGTATTGCTTCAAGAAATGTTCGAGCGCTTCGGTTTTCGTCTTTCCATCCCGGCAACCGATCAATTGGCGTCTGGCCACCCCTGTCGCTATCGGCCCGGATCCACGCTGCCGCCTTCCCCGTAAACCAGGTTACTACAAGGGTAAGGAACCCCACTTACCATCCTGCATCTTTGCTCGCTGGACCTCCCCCATGACCACCACCCTCAAGATCGATTTCGTCTCCGATGTCTCCTGCCCCTGGTGCATCATCGGCCTCAAGGCGCTGGAGCAGGCGGCGGACCGGCTGCTGGGCGAAGTCGCGCTGGACCTGCACTTTCAGCCCTTCGAGCTGAACCCGCAGATGGTGCCCGAGGGCCAGGACATTGGTGAGCACCTGCAAGAGAAATACGGAGCCACGCCCGAGCAGAGCCAGAAGAACCGCGAGGCCATCGCGGCACGCGGTGCGGAACTGGGCTTCACCTTCAGCATGGACAAGCGCAGCCGCATCTACAACACCTTTGATGCGCATCGGCTGCTGCACTGGGCTGAAGAGCAGGGCCTGCAGCCGCAACTCAAGCACGCGCTGTTCAAGGCGTATTTCACCGATGGACAAGACCCCAGCAACCATGAGGTGCTGGTGCGCGTGGCGGGTGAGGTGGGCCTGGATGTGGCAGAAGCCCGTGGGCTGCTGGCATCAGACCGCTACGCCGACGAGGTGCGCGAGCGTGAGCAGTTCTATCTGCAAAACGGTATCCATTCGGTGCCCGCAATCATCGTCAATGAGCGCCACCTGATCCAGGGCGGGCAGCCGGTGGAAGTGTTCGAGCAGGCGCTGCGGCAGATCGCTGCGCAGGGCAGCGCTGGCTGAACCTCCGGGGCTGCGACCGCCGCAGCCGGCAGCACACGGGGGCTCGCAGAGCCGAAGACTGCTGCATGGGGCGGGGCGGTGCCTGCGCCGTGCACGCAAGAGCGGTGCCCTGCGGGCGCTGGGGCAGCATGCCGTTGCTTCTTTTTTTGTAGCGGGCCGCGCCCGCCCCATAAGCGCATGAGGCGGTTTTGAATAGAAAAAGGGGCCGAAGCCCCTTTTTGTTTCTCCACCGCGCTGCCGTTGTAGCCTTCGCGGCCAGGGCCTGCGTCATTTGCGCAGGGGGATCTGGACGGCGCGGTCTACCGGCACGGCCGTGACGCTGTTCTGGGGCGAGCCGTCGATCAGCTTTTCCGAATAGGTGAGGTAGACCAGCGTGTTGCGTGCCGGGTCCACCATGCGCACGATGCGCAGGCGCTTGAAGAGGATGGACATGCGCTCGCTGAACACCTCTTCCTGCTTCTTGAGCGGTTCGGGGAAGCTGATCGGCCCCACCTGGCGGCAGGCGATAGAGGCTTCGGCGCGGTCTTCGGCCAGGCCGAGCGTGCCCTTGATGCCGCCCACCCGGGCCCGTGAGACATAGCAGGTCACGCCCTGCACGCCGGGGTCGTCGTAGGCCTCCACGATGATGTCGTGGTCGCGGCCGATCCACTGGAAGGCGGTGTCCACGGTGCCGATCTTTTCGCCCGAGGCTGCCAGCGCAGCGCAGGGCAGCAGCGCGCAGGCCAGCAACCCGCCCGCCGCAGCCGCACGCCGAAGCGCGATCGTCATGCCGTCGCCCCGGCTTCGGCGCAGCGCCGGGCCAGGTGTGCCAGGGCCTCTTCCACCTGGTCCACCAGCACCAGGCAGAGGTCGCCCGACTTCAGGCGGTCGAGTGCGGCGTCGATGGCAATGAACTCGCCCCGGATCTCTTCGATGTGCTGCGTGCGCGTGGCGCCAGCCAGGCCTTCGCGCAGCAGGGCCATCACTTCACCGTCGCCGCGGCCCCGCTGGGCGGCGTCCTGGTACAGGATGACGTCGTCGAAGACTTCGCCGAGGATCACGGTCTGCTCGCGGATGTCTTCGTCGCGCCGGTCACCGGCGCCGCTGATCACCACGCTGCGGCGGTTGGCTGGCAGGGCCTCGACGGCCTGCACCAGGGCGCGCATGGCGTCAGGGTTGTGGCCATAGTCGGCGATCACCGTGGCGCCCTTGAAGTCCATGAGGTTGAAGCGGCCGGGGGCGTTGTCGCTGTCGTTCACAAAGCCCGACAGGCCGCGGCGGATGGTCTGCCAGGGCAGGCCGGCGCCCCAGGCGGCAGCCACCGAGGCCATGACGTTTTCGACCTGGAAACCGATCTTGCCGTTGCGCGTGATGGGCACGTCGCGCAGGTGGATGGTTTCACGCCACGACCCTTCGGCCGCGACGATCGAGTCGCCATCCACATATACGGTGCGGTGGCCTTGCGCGCGGTGCGTGGCCATCACGGGGTGGTGGCGGTCGCTGGCGAAGTAGATGATCTTGCCCGGGCAGGCCGAGGCCATGGCGGCGACGATGGGATCGGTGGCGTTGAGCACGGCGTAGCCCGTGGGGGTCACGTTCTGCACGATCACGCGCTTGAGCACCGCCAGGTCTTCCACCGTGGTGATGTAGTTCAGGCCCAGGTGGTCGCCCGCGCCGATATTGGTGACCACGGCCACTTGGCAACGGTCGAAACCCAGACCTTCGCGCAGGATGCCGCCCCGTGCGGTTTCGAAAACGGCGGCATCCACCTCGGGGTGCAGCAGTACGTTGCGGGCGCTCTTGGGACCGCTGCAGTCACCGCTGTCGATCTGGCGGCCGTTTACGTACACGCCGTCGGTGTTGGTCATGCCCACGCGCATGCCTTGGGCAGTGAACAGGTGGGCAATGAGGCGCGCGGTGGTGGTCTTGCCGTTGGTGCCGGTGACGGCCACCACGGGGATGCGGCCATCGTCGCCATGGGCGAACAGCCGATCCACCATGGCCTGGCCCACATTGCGGGGCTTGCCGTAGCTGGGTGCCAGGTGCATGCGCAGACCGGGGGCGGCGTTCACCTCGACGAAGCCGCCGCCTTGCTCTTCGAGCGGGCGCAGCACGGTTTCGGCCACCATGTCCACGCCGCAGATGTGCAGGCCCACCATCTGCGCGGCGGCGACGGCACGCGCCGCCACGGCGGGGTGCACGTCATCGGTTACGTCGGTGGCGGTGCCGCCGGTGGACAGGTTGGCGTTGTTGCGCAGGATGACACGCTGGCCCTTGGGCGGAACGGAATCGGGTGTCAGGTTCTGCATGGCCAGGCGGGCCACGGCGATGTCATCCAGGCGGATTTTGGTGAGCGACGTGGCATGGCCTTCGCCACGGCGCGGGTCCTGGTTCACGATGTTCACCAGCTCGCGCACGGTGCGTTCGCCGTCGCCCAGCACTTGCGGGGGCTCGCGCCGCGCGGCGGCCACGAGTTGGTCGCCCACCACGAGCAGGCGGAAATCATGGCCGGGCAGGAAGCGCTCGACCATGACGGTGCCGTACTCGGCGGCGTTGCGATAGGCCTCTTCGAGCTGGGCGCGGTCGGTGATGTTCACGGTCACGCCCTTGCCCTGGTTGCCGTCCTGCGGCTTGACCACCACGGGCAGGCCCACCTTGAGTGCGACTTCCCAGGCTTCCTCCACGGTATCGACTGGCTTGCCCAGCGGCACCGGCACGCCGGCGGCGTGCAGCAGGCGCTTGGTGAGATCCTTGTCCTGGCCGATGGATTCGGCCACAGCGCTGGTGGAGTCGATCTCGGCGGCCTGGATGCGGCGCTGCTTGGAGCCCCAGCCAAACTGCACCAGGCTGCCGCGGGTGAGGCGACGGTAGGGAATGCCTCGGGCCACGGCGGCATCGACGATCGAGCCGGTGCTGGGCCCCAGGCGCTCGTCTTCGTCAAGCTCGCGCAGGTTGGCAACGGCCGCGTCAGCGTCGAATTCGCCCTGGCCCAGCGCGGCGTTGATGAGGCGCTGTGCGTCCTCGAAGGCCTGCCGGCCCACGGCTTCCTCGCTGTATTCGACAACCACTTGGTACACGCCGGGATCGATCGTGGCGGTGGTGCGTGCAAAAGTCACCGGGCAGCCCGCCTGGGCCTGCAGTGCAAGTGCCGCGGTCTGCAACACATGGGCCAGCGAGATGTCGCCGCTGCCGCCTTCAGGGTGCAACACGCCGATAGCCGGGAAAAAGGCCCGCAGCCGGGCTTCGAAACCGGGCATCCGGGCGATGGCCCGTTCGGATTCGGCGCAGGCCACCACGGCCTCGATGGCCATGTGGCGGCTCCAGAGGTTGGGGCCGCGCAGGGCCCGGGTGCGGGATACATCCATGGAAGTGTCTTTCAGTGGTCCATCAGGGCTGGCGCGCCCCGGTCATTTCAGGTGCGATGGAATCAACAACGGGCAAGCATCAATGCGGGAGGGTGCTCACCGCAGGCAATTCGGGCTCGAAGGTCTTGATGCCCGCACCGATGAGGTCGGGCGCGATGTCCAGCGCCCAGGCCGCACCCACCGCCGCCAGCAGGGCGTCGGTGTCGGGCACGATGGCATTGCGCCCGAACGTGAGTTCGGACAGCGTACCCAGCACGTGCTCGGCACTGCCGGTGGCGAGCACCACGCTCTGGTTGCGCAGCACCACGGCGCGGCCGTGGTCGCGGGCCCGGTGCTCTACGATGGCCGGCAGGCTGGCGTCCTGCGCATACAGCACCACGTCGCCGTCGCACAGCGGGGCAAGCTCGGCCACTTGCGGGTCGGCGGCGTTGAGCACGGCGGCGCCGTCGTCCAGCACCACATCCACCTGCGTGCGCATCACCTTGGTCATTTGCTCGCGGTCCTGGATGTCGAACTCGCCCAGGGTTTCGGCGCCTTCCATGTCGGTCACAACACCCACCTGGCAGCGGTCGTAGGCCAAGCCGTCGCGCAGAATGGTGCGGGCATCGTTTTCGATGACGGCGGCCTGCACCATCTGGTTCATCAGCAGGCGGTGGGCCGCTTCCCAGTGGGCGCTGTCGGCGGCCTCGACGCAGCGGCGGTCCAGAAAGAGCCCCTCGCGGCAGGCCAGCCCCGTGTGGCGCCCGCCCAGATGCAGCAACCAAGCCACCAGCCGCGCGATGGTGGAGGTGCCGCGCGTGCCGGCCACGCCTACCACGGGGATGCGGCCCACGGCTTCGTCGTCTTCGTGCTCTTCGGTGGGGAACAGGTGTTCGACGATGGCCTGGCCCACGGGCCGAGGTGCACCGACGGCGGGCTTGAGGTGCATGAGCAGGCCCGGGCCGGCGTTCACTTCCACGATGGCGCCGCCCTGTTCCTGCAGGGGCTTGGAAATATCGACCGCGACCATGTCGATGCCTGCAATGTCCAGGCCCACCACCTTGGCGGCGAGCTGGGCGATGTAGGCGACCTCGGGGTGCACGTCGTCCGTGCAGTCCACCGCCACGTTGCCGTTGCGCTGCACCACGATGACCCGGCCGGCAGTGGGCACGGAGTCGGCATTCAGCTCCTGGCGCTTGAGTTCAAGCTGCACCTTGGTGTCGGTGGCCAAGTCGATGATCTCGAGCGGATATTCCTCCTCGTAGCCGCGGCGCGGGTCGGAGTTGAGCTGGGTGTCGATGAGTTCCTTGACGGTGGAGCGGCCGTTGCCGGTGATGCTCACCACTTCGCCGCGCGCGGCCGCCACCAACTTGCCGCCCACCACCAGCAGGCGGTGCTCGTCGCCGGGGATGAAGCGCTCAACCATCACGTCACTGCCCTCGGGATAGGCCACGTGGTAGGCGGCCTCGATGTCTTCCTTCTTGTGCAGGTCCAGCGTGACGCCGCGGCCGTGGTTGCCGTCGGAGGGCTTGACCACCACGGGCAGGCCGATGTCTTGCGCGGCTTCCCAGGCTTCTTCGGGGCTGTTGACCACCTGGCCTTCAGGAATCGGCACGCCGCATGACTTGAGCAGGCTCTTGGTGAGGTCCTTGTCCGATGCAATGCCCTCGGCGATGGCACTGGTGAACTCGCTCTCGGCCGTCCAGATGCGGCGCTGGCTGGCTCCGTAGCCCAACTGCACCAGGTTGCCATCGTTGAGGCGGATGTGCGGAATACCACGGTCGGTGGCCGCCGTGACGATGCAGGCGGTGCTCGGGCCCAGGTAGCGGTCGTCCACTTCGGTGCGCACCATGGCCACTGCGGCCTGCACGTCGAAGGGCTCGTCATTGATCGCCGCCATCAGCAGGCGGTGGCCTTGCGCCAGTGCCATGCGCGCCACCTGTTCGTCGCGGGCGCGGAACACCATGCGGTAGACGCCGCGCACCGACGTGCTGCGCGTCTGGCCGAAACCGGTGGGCATGCCCGACAGGTTCAGCAGTTCGATGACGACGTGCTCCAGCACGTGGCCGCACCAGGTGCCCTCTTGCAGCCGCTGCAGGAAACCGCCGCGCTCGCCCACGCCGCAATGGTGCTCCACCAGAGCGGGCAGCCAGGCGGTGAGCCGGTCATTCAGGCCCGGCAGGGTGTTGGAGGGGTGGTCTTCCAGCGCGCCGAGGTCGAGCCAGACTTCCAGGGCCGGGCGGTAGGTCCAGATATTGGGGCCGCGCAGGTAATTGATGCGGAGCAGTTGGATATCGTCGATTTTTGCCATGGATCGGAGCGGTTCAAGGGTACCGGAGAGGCCGGACAGGAAATGCGGAGTGCCATTGTGCGCCCGGTTGGGCGCGAAGTTTGCCAGTCAAGGCGCCGGTTGGTGCACAGTTTGTACTGGCGTTTCGGGTTTCGGTGAAAATTCCGGATACCGCGATGTGCGTGGCTTTGTGTCGCCGGCCGCGGAAAATCCAAACATATGCAACATCACCATTCTGTGGACGCCTCCGGTGTCTTTTCTGGCCCTCAGGGGGGCGATCTGCGGGCCATGCTCGCTTCCCACGAGAACGTTCTGGCCGCGTTACAGGTTGACCTGAGCGCCGATCTGCGCTTTGCGCCGGGCTGGGTGGTGGTGACCGCGGAGCGCGTGCTCGCCTGGAATCCGGGGGGCACCGCGTGGCGTGAATGGCCGCTGGCCGCCGGGCTGGCGCTGCGCCTGCAGGACCACGGCGGGGTGGGGACGCTGGAGCTGCATGCTCCAGATTCCCGGTTGGCCTTGTGGCGCTTCACCCTTGCAAACCATGCGCAGGCCCTGCGCCTGGTGCAGCGCTTCGAGCAGGCCGTGGCCCGAAGCCTGACCGCCGGCGCTGCGCAGGAAGAGGCCGAGGAGCCCACCTGCCCGCTGTGCCACGCCCCGCTTCCGCCCGACACGGAGGAGTGCCCCGCCTGCGCGCGCGCCCAGCCCCCGCAGACGTCCACCTGGGTGTTGCTGCGTCTGTGGCGCTTTGCACGTCCCTACCGCAAGCAGCTGGCGACCGGCTTCGGGCTCACGCTGGCATCGACTGCCGCAACCTTGGTGCCGCCGTACCTCACCATCCCGCTCATGGATGACATCCTGATCCCGTTCCAGAACGGGCAGAAGATCGAGCCTGGGCTGGTGCTGCTCTACCTGGGCGGCCTGCTGCTGTCGGCCCTGGCGGCCTGGGGCCTCTCCTGGGCGCGTACCTACATCCTCGCGCTGGTGTCCGAGCGCATCGGCGCCGACCTGCGCACCACCACCTACGAGCACCTGCTGCGCCTGTCGCTCGACTATTTCGGCGGCAAGCGCACGGGCGACCTGATGGCGCGCATCGGATCGGAAACCGACCGCATCAACGTGTTTCTCTCGCTGCACGCCCTCGACTTCGTGACCGACGTGCTGATGATCTGCATGACGGCGGCCATCCTGTTCTCGATCAACCCCTGGCTGGCGCTGGTCACGCTGGTGCCGCTGCCCTTCATCGGCTGGATGATCCACATCGTGCGCGACCGCCTGCGTACCGGCTTCGAGAAGATCGACCGCGTATGGAGCGAGGTGACCAACGTGCTGGCCGACACCATCCCTGGCATCCGCGTTGTGAAGGCCTTTGCCCAGGAAAAGCGCGAGGCCCAGCGTTTTCGCGACGCCAACCAGCACAACCTGGAAGTGAACGACAAGCTCAACAAGACCTGGAGCCTGTTCACCCCCACGGTCTCGCTGTTGACCGAAATCGGGCTGCTGGTGGTGTGGGCGTTCGGCATCTGGCTGGTCTCGCACAGTCAAATCACGGTCGGTGTGCTGACGGCGTTCATTGCCTACATCGGGCGCTTTTATGGGCGGCTCGATTCGATGAGCCGCATCGTTTCGGTCACGCAGAAGGCCGCCGCCGGTGCCAAGCGCATCTTCGACATCCTCGACCATGTGAGCAACGTTCCAGATCCGGTGCAGCCCGTGAAACTGCCCCGCGTCGAAGGGGCCATCCAGATGCGCAACGTGGGCTTCCGCTATGGCAGCCGGGCGGTCATCAAGCACCTCGATCTGGACATCCGCCCGGGCGAGATGATCGGGCTGGTGGGTCACAGCGGCTCGGGCAAGAGCACGCTGGTCAACCTGATCAGCCGCTTCTATGACGTGAGCGACGGCTCGATCCAGGTCGACGGCGTGGACATCCGCCGCTTTGCGGTGGCCGATTACCGGCGCCACATCGGGCTGGTGCTGCAGGAGCCCTTCCTTTTCTTCGGCACGATCGCCGAGAACATTGCCTACGGCAAGCCCGACGCCACGCGGGAAGAGATCATTGCGGCGGCCCGCGCCGCCCATGCCCATGAATTCATCCTGCGATTGCAGCACGGCTATGACTCGCTCGTGGGCGAGCGGGGCCAGGGCCTGTCGGGTGGCGAGCGACAGCGCATCAGCATCGCGCGTGCGCTGCTGATCGACCCGCGCATCCTGATCCTTGACGAGGCCACATCGGCCGTGGACACCGAGACGGAAAAGGAAATCCAGCGGGCACTCGACAACCTCGTGCAGGGGCGCACCACCATCGCCATCGCCCACCGGCTGTCCACCTTGCGCAAGGCCGACCGGCTGGTGGTGATGGACCGCGGCGAGGTGGTCGAGGTGGGGCCGCACGACGCGCTCATGGAAAAACAGGGCGCCTACTGGCGGCTCTACGAGGCCCAGGCCCGGCGCGCTGAAGAGGATGCGCAGGCGGCGGGTGTCATCATCGACAGCTCGCTGATGCACTCCGCGCATCCCGCGGGCAATTCCTGAACCGGCTGGAGACTGACCATGACGACCTCGACTGTTTCCCTGCAGCTCCACCGCAATGCCCACGGCCGCCTGGTATTGACCGAGCTGGACGGCACCGCGCACGAAGGGGTGACGCCCGTGCGCGCCTTTCCGATCGCGGCGCCGGCCGAAGGCCTGTCCCTCATCGGCCCCGACGGCCACGAACTGGTCTGGGTCGACCGGCTCGATCAGCTCGACCCCCAGGCGCGCGGCCTGATCGAGGAAGAGTTGGCCGTGCGCGAATTCGTGCCGACGGTGACGGCTATCGTCGCCGTTTCAAGCTTCTCCACGCCCAGCACCTGGAGCGTCGAAACCGACAAGGGCCCTGCACAGTTCGTGCTGAAGGCCGAGGAAGACATTCGGCGCCTGGGCGGGCGCACGCGCCTGCTGATTGCGGCCGGTGACGGCATGCAGTTCCGGATTCCCGACACCACAGTGCTTGATCGCCCCTCGCGACGCCTGCTCGAGCGCTTTCTCTGAATCCTGGCCTCGCTGTTCCGCAGCTGGCTCCAGCGCACACCCGGCAGTTCGCAGGGCGTCGTGCATACCGCCCGTGATAGAGCAATGGGTTAGCCAGTCCGGGCGCACCTCCGGCGGGGTGGTGCCTTTGCGGGGCAGGCCGCGCGCAGGCATGCGCCTTTGCACGCATGGAAAGGCGAGCGCAATCAGCAATCGGAGCTGGCCGCCGTAGCGAGAACTCTGCCAAAGCTGGCGCGAGTGGCGGCTGCTGGCGCAGCCTGCCCAGCGCCTTCGCACCTCGCACGGTCTCAGGCTCAGGCTCAGGCTCAGGCTCAAAAAAGATAGGGGAAAACCCCTATTTTTCGTATAAAGGCAAAAAAGGCCTTAATTTCCCCTTCTTTTTGCCGTTATGAACGTACGAAGACGCTGTAAAGCCATCTCGCTTTTTCCATTCATGAAGGGCCACTGCCATGCAAATGCCACCTGTCGATCGATCGCCAACCTGGCGTCCTCAGGGCGCTGATTTGTATTCCACTGGTGCTTCGGGCGCTCCTGCGGTGCGTCCCATCAACGCTCCCAACCCGGTGGAATCCATGGATCGCCTGGGCGAGGGAGCCATCGTGCGCGAGCCGGACAAGCCTTCCGCGCCGGAATCCCCCAATCGCGACTGGACCGAAGTCAAGAAAAAGGACACGGCCGAGGCGCCACCCGAGCCGCCCAAGGAGCCCATCTCCAAGCAGCTGCTCGAATTCATCCAGTCGATGTGGCGCGCCAGCGGCAGCGCCATTGAACTGGCACAGGACATCAACAAGATGACCCTGCAGGAACGGCTGGCGCAACAGGCCAAGAACGAACCGCTGACCTACTCCGACCCCAAGGTCAAGCGCACCTCGGGGCTGTAAAGCCGCCAGCGCCCGCACTGCAGCGGCAGACCGGCCTCCAACGCCGATTCTTGGGCGTGCCATCTCTTACCGCCGCAGCCGGCTTGGCTTGCGTGCCTGCGCAGATGGTCAGTTGCCTTGTTGCTATTGAACGAGTAGCTAAAGGCGCCTGATCCACAAGCGCAGCGGGCATATTTCACTCAGAACGTTGGTCTTTGGAAGGCCCTGCGCCCGGCGCACGGGATGCGAGGTCGTGTTCCGCGGCCCGG
The DNA here is from genome assembly GCF_000175235.1 of Acidovorax delafieldii 2AN. Taxonomy (GTDB): domain Bacteria; phylum Pseudomonadota; class Gammaproteobacteria; order Burkholderiales; family Burkholderiaceae_C; genus Acidovorax; species Acidovorax delafieldii_B. The sequence continues at coordinate 55,713 of NZ_ACQT01000006.1, forward strand.
CTGCGCTCGCGTTCGGCGCGGTATTTGGCTGCAAAGGCGCGCACTTCGGCGTAGGAAACGTAGTTGTCGTGGTCGGTGTCGGCTTCGTCAAAGGCGGCGGACAGGCGGGGGAAAAGCACGACCTCGCTGCGGCTGAGCTTGCCGTCGCCGTTGAAGTCGAGCATCTTGAACTCGCGCATGGCCTTGAGCTCGCCCTTGGTGGGTGTCTGGGTGTCGGAAGCCGCGGCGGAAGGCGGCTGGGGCTGCGTTGCCGGTGGCTGGGCAAGCGCCATGCTGCAGCCCAGTGCGGCCAGCAGCGCCAGTGGAAATTTCATGCGCAAAGCTCCTTGGGTCGAACGCGATGCCTTGCAGATGGGGGCGAGAGCGGCGCACGCAACGCTGCGGGCGGGGATTTCACGCTCTGTTGCACTCTGCGGCGGACATGGGGCGCCATCCACGGAGTGCGGCGTGGGCCTGCGCGGGCCTGCTCAGGGCACGGGCGCCACGCCCACCGCCAGATTGGCGATGCCGCTGCTCACGTGGCCGGCGGGTACGTGGCGGGCTGCCGAGGTGACGTGGCCCGTCTGGTCGTCAAAGAAGAAATCGGGCTCGAATTCGCGCAGAAACTCGCCCTTGGGCATGCCCCCGAGGAACATCGCCTCGTCCACCGCGATCTGCCAGCTCATCAGCGTCTGGATGGCCCGTTCGTGGGCGGGGGCGCCGCGTGCCGTGACGAGCGCGGTGCGGATACGCATGGATGGCGCTCCGCTTTGCTGCAGCCGGTGCAGCGCCGACAGGAACGGTTTGAAGGGGCCGGGCGGCAGGGGCAGCAGGGCCTTTTCGACCTCGTGGGCCTGGAAGGCGTCGAGCCCGGCGGACTGAAAGACGCGCTCGGCTTCATCGGAGAACAGCACTGCGTCGCCGTCGAAGGCAATGCGCACTTCATGCGGATGGGCGGCGCTGGCCTGGGCCGACTGGGTGGCCACCTGGGCCGCCGGGAAACCCATGGCCAGGGCCTCGTTCACGTCGGCGGCGTTGGCCGAGAGGAACAGATGCGCACCCAGCGGGCGCAGATAGCGAAAAGGGGCCGCTCCCTGCGTGAAGACGCCGCGCTGCACCGAATCGAGCCCATGCGCCTTGGCCGAGCGGAACACGCGCATGCCACTGACCGGGTCGTTGCGCGAGAGCACCACCACTTCCACGCGCTGCTGCGCGGGCTCGTTGAAGGCGAGCAGCTTCTTGACCAGCGAGAACGCTACGCCGGGGCGGGCCGGAACGTCCAGCCGGTCGAGCTGCAGCTGCATGTAGCCTTGCGGATGATCGGGATCGAAGAGGCGGTTTTCCTCTTCGAAGTCGAACAGGGCGCGCGACGAGATCGCCACCACCAGTTTGTCGCTCAGCGTCATTGCCATGGTGCTTTTCCCGCAAGGACCGCCAGCGCGCTGCGCTTCATGCCGGAGGCCGTCATTTCACGAACTGGTTGAGCTGGATGATGGGCAGCAGCACCGCCAGCACGATCAGCATCACGACCAGGCCCATGGCCACGATGAGCAGCGGCTCGAGAATCGTGGCCAGCTGCATCGCGCGGCGCTGCACCTCGGTGGACAGCTGCGTGGCGGCGCGCTGCAGCATCACGGGCAACTGGCCGGTCTGCTCACCCAGGCGCGCAAACATCGACAGCAGGCCCGGGAAGCGCTTTTTCTGCGCCAGCGCAGAGGCCAGGGGAGCGCCTTCACGCACCAGCACCAGTGCATCAAGGGCGTCCGCGCGCATGGCGCGGTTGTTGAGCGTTTCGGCGGCTGCCTGCAGGGCCTTCAGGATGGGCACCCCCGCGCTGGCCAGCATGGCGAGCGTGCTGGCAAAGCGCGCCGCGTTGTAGCCGCGTGCCAGCTTGCCCACCAGGGGCAGGTTGAGCCAGGCGGCATCAAATTTTTGGTGAAAATGCTCGAACGTCAACGCCCATCGGGCACTGGCAGCTATGACAATAGTAGCAATCAGCAGCACCCAGCCATAGCTGCGCACCAGCGCGCTCAGGCCCAGCATGGCCACCGTGAGGAAGGGCAGTGCGCGCTTGGTGCCGGCAAACACGCTGGCCACCTGCGGCACCACGTAGCTCACCAGGAACAGCACGATCGCGATGGCCACCAGCGTGACGATCGCCGGGTACAGCGCCGCACCGACCAGCTTGGCCTGCAGCGCTTGCCGCTCCTCCAGATCGTCGGCCAGCCGCTCCAGCACGAGGCCCAGGTTGCCGCTGTGCTCGCCCGCGCCGATCACCGCGCAGTAGATGTCGGAAAACTCGCGCGGATGCTGGGACAGCGCCCGGGCAAAGGTGGCGCCGGCGTTCACCTCGGCCCGCAAGGCGGCCACCAGGTGGCGCTGGCGTTCGTCCTCGGCCTCGTCGGACAGGGCGGTG
>NZ_ACQT01000005.1 GCF_000175235.1 Acidovorax delafieldii 2AN
CAGCCCGGGCGCTCGGCCAGCCCCTCGATGCTGCGCGCGCTGATCATGACCAGGTCGGGGTCGGCCCGCACCACGAATTCAGGGTTGAGCTTGGGAAAAGGCCCGAGCGTTGCCGGCAGGATGTTGCGGGCACCCAGGCGCGTGAGGGTTTCGCCAATGAAGGACGAGGGGCCCGCGCCATACGGCCCGCGGTTCACCTCGAAGTACACGCGCGCGCCGCGGGAGGCGGTTGGCACCGACTGCGCCGCGGCCTCGACCGCCGCATCGATGTGGCGCCACACGCGCTGCGCGTCGGGCACGGCCAGCAACTGGCCCAGCTTGCCCATCACGCGCTGCACGTCCGCATGGCTCTTGGGTTCGAGCGCCACCACGGTCAGGCCCAGCGCCTCCAGCCGGGCCGACGCACGCGACGAGGTGGCCATGACCACCACATCCGGGCGCAGGGCCACGATGGCTTCGATGTTTGGATCGAGCCCGCCACCCACCTGGGGCAGCCGCGTGACGGCCTCGGGCCAGTTGGAGTAGCGGTCCACCCCCACCATGCGGTGGCACTGGTCCAGCGCGCAGATGGTTTCGGTGAGCGATGGCAGCAGGCTCACGATGCGCTGGGGCGGGCGCGGCAGGGTGACGGTACGGCCCCGGTCGTCGGTGAGCTGGATGGCCTGAGCCGGCTGACCCGGTGTATGGGCCGATGTTTGCGCCTGGGCCAGGCCCGCCATCAGCGCGCACAGCGCGACAAGGATGGCGATCACCCACAGGATGCGGCGCACGGGGGTAGGTTTCATCGACGGGATTCTTTCAGGGTTGCTTCAGCGCCAGTGGCAGCCCGGCTGCCATCAGGGTGACGCGGGGGCACAGCTGTGCGACCTGCTGGTTGAGTGTGCCCAGGGCGTCCACAAAGGCGCGCACCTCGCGCCCCATCGGGATGACCCCCAGGCCGATTTCGTTGCCCACCAGAACAACGGGCCCGGGGGATTTCCGAACCGCTTCCAAAAACATAGCTGCTTGCGCTTGCCAGTCAAGCGCAAGAGCCTGTTTTTGCTCAAAATTCATGCCTTCGGCACCCACGGGCATCGTCCAGTGGGTGAGCCACAGCGTGAGGCAGTCCACCACCACAAGGGTGTGCGCCGCGCTGTGCCGCGCGATGGCAGCGGCCAGGTCGCGCGGCTCTTCGATGGTGCGCAGGCCGGGCACACGTTGGGCCCGGTCGCGCTGGTGCCGGGCGATGCGCTCGCGCATCTCGTCGTCCCATGCTTCGCCCGTGGCAATCAGCAGCGCGCGGTGGTCGCCGGCCTGTGCCAGCCAGTCGCGCGCGAGCAGTTCGGCGCGGCGCGACTTGCCGCTTTTCTGCCCACCCAGAATGAGTTCGGTGGTGATGGGCGAACGCGACGTGCTCATGCACCCGCTCCGCCCAGCAGATGGGCCGTGGCGGTGGGACTGGAAGGGAACCACGCATGGAAGTAGCTGGCGTGCAGGCTGCCCTGCCCGTACAGCGCCTCGCCAGTGCCCGGTTCGGCGGCTTCGCCGGGCCGGGCCGTGCGGGCCACCACGGGTGCGCTGCAGTCGCTGGTTGAGTAGTGGAACGTATGGCCGCGCAGGGTCTGCCCCGCCACGGCGACCTGCTGCGGCCCGAGCGCAGCCAATCGCCTTTGCATGGTCACCCGGCCGGGCAGCAGCCCCCACAGCGGCACCGTGCTGCCGTCGGCCAGCGTGATGGATTCCATCAGCGCCATCATGCCGCCGCACTCGGCCCACAGGGCTTTGCCTGCCGCCACATGGGCGCGCAGGCTGGCCTGCATGCCGGTGTTGGCCGCGATCTGCACGGTGTGCAGCTCCGGGTAGCCGCCGGGCAGCCACACGGCATCGCAGGCAGGCAGGGCGGTGTCGCGCAGGGGCGAAAAGAACACCACGCGTGCGCCCATCTGTTCGAGCAACTGGACGTTGGCGTCGTAGATGAAGCAGAACGCTGCATCACGCCCCACGGCCACCGTGCGGCCTTCGAGCAAGGTGGGCACGACCGCCGTGTGTGCGGGCAGGGGAAAATCCACCGCCCAGCGCTGCAGGTCAGGCGCCGTCATCTGGCCCAGCGGCGTGCCTTCCAGCGCGTCGGCGGCGACATCTAGGCGCTGCTGGCTGTCGGCCAGCTCGTGCGCCGCCACCAGGCCCAGGTGCCGCTCGGGCAGCAGGGCCCCGGGGACCCTGGCGGTACCTGCTTCAGCACCGGTGGTGACCCGCATCAGCGCGCCCAGCCAGTCGCCGGGCGCACGCAGGCCCGAGCGCAGCATGTCGGCGTGGCGCGCGCTGCCCACGCGATTGGCCAGCACACCCGCCCAGGGCAGGCCCGGGCGGTAATGCTGCAAGCCAAACGCCAGTGCACCAAAGGTGCCCGCCATGGCGGACGCATCGACCACCGCCAGCACCGGCACGCCGAAGCGCTGGGCCAGGTCGGCGGCGCTGGGATCGCCGTCGAACAAGCCCATCACGCCCTCGATCAGAAGAAGGTCGGCCTCTTGCGCGGCCGCATGCAGGCGCTGGGCACAGTCGGCCTCGCCGTTCATCCACAGGTCGAGCTGGTGCACCGGCGCACCGCTGGCCAGATGGTGCCAGTGGGGGTCGAGAAAATCCGGCCCGCACTTGAAGACGCGCACCTTCAGCCCCCTGCGCGTGTACAGCCGCGCAAGGGCTGCTGTGACGGTGGTCTTTCCCTGGCCAGACGCCGGGGCCGCGATCAGCAGCGCCGGGCAGCGGGTCATCGCACCACCCCTTGGCACTGGAGAGCGCCTGCATCACCAGAGCACAGCCTGCGCCGGGCCCAGGCCACATCGCCAGGGCCGCCCCTCCGCACAGGCAGTGCCCCCTCCCCCACGCGAGACATGGGAGAAGAAGAGAGGCGCGAAGCGCCACAGAGGGTGGGACTCACAGTGGCGCCCACTTCACGCCGACATACAGCGTGCGGCCGGGCGTGGCATAGCCGCGGGCCAGCTGGTAGTCCTTGTCGGCCAGGTTGTCGACCCGGGCCAGCAGGGTGTAGTCGCGGGCGATACGGGTGCTGGCGTACAAATTGAACAGCGCATAGCCGCCCAGCACATTGGTGTTGGCCACGGTGTCGAAGCGACGCCCCGAAGCCTGCACCTCGGCGCCCACCGTCCAGTTGGCAATGCGCGTGTCGGCGCCCAGGGTGGCATGGCGTTTGGCACGGCGGGCCAGTTGCTTGCCGGTGTCGAGGTCACGCGGGTTTTGCAGGTCGAGCGAGCCATGCAGCTGCACGCCCGACAGGTGGTACGAGCCAGCCAGCGTTACACCCTCGTACTTCGCGCGGGCCGTGTTCGCATAGCAGCCGAAGGAGGATGCACAGGTGCCTGCGCCCACGAACGAGATCAGGTTCGAGACCCGGTTGCGGTAGGCCACCACCGAGAAACTGCTGCGCTCCTGCGCGTAGCGCACGCCCAGCTCGGCGTTGTGGCTGGTCTCGGGCTGCAGCGTGGCCACGCCGTACTCACTGAACCGGTGGTACAGGGTGGGCGCGCGGAACGCCGTGCCCACCGATGCGGTGGCACGCCAGTTCGGCGCAAAGGCATAGCCGTATGACGCGCTGCCCGTGTCCTTGCCACCGAATTCGCTGTCGGAGTCATGGCGCACATTGACCTGCACGGTGTGGCGCCCCGTGTTCAGGCCGTAGCCCAGCGCCAGCGCATCCTGCGAGCGGCCGCGGTCGATGGGGTTGTTCTGCAGATCGTCTTCGCGGCGCTCCAGGGCGGCGCTGAAGCGGTGGACGCCCCAGCGGAAATCGTTCTGCCAGAGGTAGCCGCGCAGCCTGGTTTCGGTGAGGTAAGGCGATGGCGTGGTTTCGTAGCGGTTGGCCGAATCGGTGACCGACACGCGCGTGCTGTACGCATCGGACCATTGCGCCGTCCAGGTGAGGCCCGCCGTGCGCAGGCGGTTCAGGTTGCGGTCATCGGCGGGCTGGGCCGCGTTGTACGAGAAATTGTCGTAACCCGAATTCATGCGGCTGGCCAGCAGCGTGGCATCCAGGCGATGCTGGGCATTGATGCGCAAACCCAGCCGGGCATTGCCCGAGGTGCTGCGGTAGCCATCGCGGTCGGGGTTGTGCACGCCGCTGGTCTTGACGTCGAAGCCATCGCTGATTTCGCGCGCAAGGCCCAGCGAATAATCGAACGCCCCACCCAGCCCGGCCGCGCCGCTCACGCCCGCCTCGATCTTGCGGGTGCCCTGGCTGCCCACACCCACGCCCACGTAAGGCCGTGCGGGGCCTTCGCCCTTGCGGGTGAACAGCTGCACCACGCCCCCGATGGCATCCGAGCCATACACCGCAGCGGCCGGGCCGCGCAGCACTTCAATGCGGTCGATCTGCGACAGCGGAATCTGCTCCCATTGCGCGCCGCCGGTGGATTGCGAATCGATGCGCACGCCATCGATGTAGACGGCGGTGAAGCGCGATTCGGCACCCCGCAAAAAGACGCTGCTGGCATTGCCCACGCCACCGTTGCGGGTGATCTCGATGCCCGGAATGCGGGCCAGCACGTCGGCCAGCCCCGTGGCTCCGCTCGCCTCGATGGTTTCGCGGTCCACGATGGACACGTCGGCCACCAGATCGGACAGCGGCTGCTCGGTGCGGGTGGCGGTCACCACCGTGTCGTGCAGCGATGGCATGCGTGCGTTCTGCGCCAGCAGCACGGGTGCCTGGACATCCTGGGCATGGGCCAGCGGCACGGCCAGAACGGACAGGACAGCCAGCGCGCAAGGGCGCAGGCACAGCGGCGCCATACGGCGCACACGAGGGGTACGGAATTTCATGGGATCAACGTCTTCAAACAACCCGCGCCGGCTTCCCCGCCAGCATGTGGGAGATACGGCACCGCGCGCCTTCAGCAGGCGTGCGGTGCCACCATGTTGGCCGGTATCCGGGCTGGCGGAACGCCCTCCAATGCCTTCCCAGGGCTTGTTCAAGGCACCCAGTGGCGTGTGATTGGAGAGAGAGTCGGATGACTCGTCCGCTGACCGTTGCGGGGGCAGCGCAGGCTGGGTTCACCATGTTTGGCGAAACCTCCCTGCTTCCCGTTGAACTGCGGCATGTGAACCACACCGCGAGCACCAACAGGGGCATTTTACGGCCGTTTCAGATGCCGAGCTCTACAATGGCGGGCTGTATGGACGCACCCTCCACCACCGACCAGATCGCCGAGCGCGTTGAGCGGTTGCTCTTGCGCCACGCAGAACTCCAACGCACCAACGCCCTGCTGGCCAATCAGGTGGCAGCGCTCACCCAGGAGCGCGACTCGCTCAAGTCACGGCTCAGCGCCGCGCGCGCCCGGGTGGACGCACTGCTGGAACGCCTGCCCACTGCCCCCTCCCCCAAGGACGTCGAATGAAGCAAATCGAGGTGCAGATCCTGCAGCAAAGCTATCTGCTGTCCTGCCCCGAGGGGCATGAATCGCGGCTGCTGGAAGCCGTGGAGCGCGTGGACACGGCGATGACGCGCATCCGCGACGCTGGCAAGGTGCGCTCGCGCGAGCGCATCGCCGTACTGGCAGCCCTCAACCTGGCGTTTGACATTGCCGACCGCGACGCCACCGCACCGGCAGCACCACCCGTTCCACCGACAGCCCCGCCCGCAGCAAGCGCGGCAGAGGGCACGCCAGGCGAAAACCTCGATGCCCGGCGCCTGCAGACGCTGGTGCAGCGCCTGGACGAAGTCCTGGGCGACGACGGCAGGCTGCTCTGAGGCGCCTTATGCAGCGTCCTGGCGGCAGGCAAAGACCCATCTTTCGCACAGCTATTACATGGCGCAGCACCGGCACAAGGCATTTGCTACGCCTACAATGGAGACGTCTGCGGTGCTGCCGGGCTTTATATTTCCTTGAACCAATGCTCATTGAGCACGGGCTTGGTACATCGCCTGGTGAGCGTGATCATCTCGCGTCAGATGAACCCAACGCCTGGCTGCCCTCGCCCACCTGAACCCCCGGTTCAGGATGACGGTCCGGTGGCATTTGCAGACACCTTCCTTTCCAATCCCTTGGGATCTCCCTCTCCCAAGCGGCGCACCTGCTTGGCGAATTCCTTTTCATGATGCTCGAACCCCTTCTGATCGTTGAACTCGGAATTCTCGGTCTGGCTACGGGTTTCCTGGCAGGCCTGCTTGGCATCGGCGGCGGCATGCTGCTGGTGCCATTCCTGACCTACATCCTTGGGCTCCAAAAGGTCGGGCCGGGCCTTGCCGTCAAGATGGCCATCGCCACTTCGATGGCCACCATCATGTTCACCTCCATTTCCAGCGTCCGCGCCCACCATCGGCGAGGGGCGGTGCGCTGGGACATCGTCCGGCGGCTTGCGCCCGGCATCGTGGCCGGTGGACTGGTGGCAAGCCTGGGGGTCTTTGCGCTGCTGAAAGGGGCATTCCTGGCCATATTCTTCGGACTCTTCGTGAGCTTTTCCGCAACGCAGATGTTCCTGGACAAGAAGCCCGCGCCCTCCCGCCAGATGCCGGGCACGGCCGGGCAGTTGACGGCAGGCGGGGTGATCGGCTTCTTGTCAGGTTTGGTGGGCGCAGGCGGCGGGTTCGTGAGCGTGCCCTTCATGACCTGGTGCAACGTGGCCATCCATAACGCCGTGGCCACCAGCGCCGCGCTGGGATTTCCGATTGCGCTGGCCAACGTCGTGGGCTACGCCATCGGCGGCCAGTCGGTGGCAGACTTGCCGCCCGCATCGTTCGGCTACATCTGGCTGCCCGCGCTGGCTGTGATCGCCACATGCAGCGTCCTCACGGCCCCGCTGGGAGCACGTGCGGCGCACCAGTTGCCCGTGAAGCAACTCAAGCGCATATTTGCCAGCCTGCTGTTCGGTCTGGCGGCGTACATGCTCTGGAAGGGCGTCGCGGCGCTCTGATGGCCCTTGCAGCACGGCCAAGCCGTGCTGCGATGCCTCTCAAAGACTCCTACCGTAATCCTCGGCGGGAGCCTCCCAAGGTAGCGCAAGCGCCTCGCGTACTGGCGAAATGAACTCGGAGTTGCAACGCCCTTGCCCTGTGGCGTTGATGGTTTCCGCAACGCCAGCCCCGCCGCCCGAAACACGCCTGCTCAGCCTTGGCGATCCCCCTCCAGGCCCGCCGCGCCCTGCCCCCCCGCACCGCGGCTCCTTGCACGGAGGTTGCTGGCCTCCACAGGCTTTTTGCCGTTGTCCGCAGTGGCGCTGAAGCAGCCGCCAATCAGCTGGCTGGCGCAAGCGACGGGAACGGCGCCTGGCCGCGAACCGACTTGCCCAGCAATTGCCTGAACTCCGCCCCAGGAAGCCCTGGCGCACAGAGGAATCCCTGGAAGTGCTGGCATTCCATCTGCTGCAGAACAGCGCGCTGGGTGGTGGTTTCAACCCCTTCGGCCACCACTTCGATGTGCAGAGCGCGGCCCATGCTGATGATGGCGCCGACGATGGCGCGGTCACCCTCGTCTTCCGGCAAGCCACGGATGAATGACTGGTCGATCTTGAGCTTGTGGATCGGCAGCTTTTTGAGGTATGCGAGGCTGGAATAGCCCGTGCCGAAATCGTCGATCGCCAGATGCACCCCCAGGTCAGCCAGGGCCCGCAACCGTTGCTCCATTTCCTGGGCGTCCTGCAGCAAAATGGTTTCCGTCAGCTCCAGCTCCAGCAATGTGGGGGGTAAGTGGTGTACTGCCAGCAGGCGCGTGAGGCGCTCGACAAAATCGGCCTGGCGAAATTCAAGCGCGGACACATTGACGGACACCACAATGGGCATGCCCTCGTGCATCCAGCGAGCGGCTTCGCGCACGGACTGCTCCATGACCCACGCGCCCAGTGTGACGATGTAGCCAGACTCCTCGGCCAGCGGAACGAATTGTGCCGGAGGCACGGCTCCGAATTCAGGATCGGTCCAGCGGATCAGGGCTTCGGCACCTACGATCCTTCCCGTGACAAGGTTGACCTGTGGCTGGTAGTGCACGGCCATGCGTTGCTCACCCAGCGCCTGACGCATGGCGTGTTCCAGCCTCATTCGCATCAGCAGATTGGCATTCATCTGCGGCTGGTAGAAGCCGTAGCTGCCGCGCCCGCGCTCCTTGACGCGGTACATGGCCGTATCAGCCTGCTTGATCAGATCGTCAAGGCCCTCTCCGTCCTGCGGGTACAGCGCCATGCCGATGCTGCACTGGATGGAAAAGCCCATGCCGTCGAGCAGGAAGGGCCGCAGCATGTCGTCGAGAATCCGCCGGGCCACACTCTCGGCGACCACCGCATCGGCACCGTGCAGGTAAATGACGAACTCATCGCCGCCCAGGCGGCACAGCATGTCGGTCTGGCGCAGGCACGCCTGCAGCCGCTCCGCGACCAATTGCAGCACCCGGTCGCCGAAGGGATGGCCCAGCGAATCATTGATGATCTTGAACCGGTCGAGGTCCAGAAAAAGGATCGCGAAACCCGTGTCGGTGGCTCGGGCGCCCTGAATGGCCGTGTCCACCCGTTGGGTCAGCAGCAGCCGGTTGGGCAGGCCAGTGAGCACGTCACTGTAGGCGAGTTCCTCAATGCGCTTCTGCGCCGCATGCTGCAACGTGAGATCGCGCATGAAACCAATGCTCTGAATCAGCCGCCCTTCGTCGTCCCGTAGCGCCACCCACGAAAGGTGCACGGCGCAGTAGGCGCCGCCCTCGCGAGGCAGCCAGAGCTCGCCCTCCCAGAAACCCTCGCGGTCCCATCCTGCCTGCACCTGTTCCATGAAAGAGGCATCCGAGCCACCGCCAAACAGGGAAGCGGCCAGACACCCCAGAAAAGCCGCTGCAGAAGGCCCCACCAGGCGCTCACAGCCAGGGTTCATGCGCATCAGATGGTGCTGGCTGTCTGCGATGAAAATCGCGTCAAGGCTGGAGTCGAAAACCTGCGCCGCCAAGCGCAAGCTGGCCTGCACTTCAGCCTGTCGGGTGATGTCGCGAAAGGAATACACGCGCCCCACGGGGCGCCCCTGGTGCAGTTGGGGCACAACGCGGCGCTCAAGCGTTACACCGCCGCGCAATTCGAGGATGTCGGTGCTCTCCAGCAACGGTTCTCGCTCAAGGGCAGCAAGGCGGTCACGGTAACCCTTGCCATCCAGCACCTGGGCTGCAAGGTGATCATGCACGGCTGCGTCGTTGCGCTGCACTAGCAGGTCGCGCGGGATTCCCCAAATCTGCGCCAGACGTTGATTGAACGCCCGCACACGCCCATCCAGTCCGCACACAAGCATTCCATCGGCGGCAGAGTCAAGCGTGGCCCGCAACTCGCAGAGCAAGGTTTCAAGCTCCTGCTCGGTGGCCTCTTGCCGGCTGCGGTCGAGCATCGTCAGCAGGAGTGCAGCGTGTCCACCAGCAAGTTCCACTCTGGCGACGCTCCGGTCCACCGGCACCAAGAAACCATCGGCACGCAGCACATGGGTGTGTGAGCGGATGCCCTGCGCCACGACTGCAGCGGGCTCGGCCCAGAAGGCGTGGTCCTGAGGAGTTGCGGCCAGAAGCGTCACGGGCTGGCCTACCATGAGGCCGCAAGGCATGCCGGCCAAGCGCTCTGCCGCGCGGTTCGCCTGCAGAATGCACAGGTTTTTTCCGTCCACCAGCCACACCGCCTCCAGCAGGCCGTCCAGCCAGGACTGGGGTGGTGGCTGCATCACGCTTGCGCCTCGTCAGGGCCCGGATCCACGGCCCGCTCAAAGAAATAGCAGATGCGCTTGCGCGGCGAAAGGTAATCGAGCGCGTCGCGCGGCAACTGGGAAGGCTTGAGGCTGCGCCGAATGCCAAGCTCAGGGACGGTTTCCAGGTCGAGGATGGGCGCCTCGTCCTTGGGCACCCGGGAGTCATGAACGATCACCTTGGGCCGCAGCGGCCTCGACGAATTGACCGACACCACGATGGCATAGCGGTCGTTGACGAGCTGTACCACGGATCCAGGGGGATACACCCCCATCATGCGGATGAATGCACCCAGCACCACAGAATCGAAACGCGCCTTGAGCTGGGCAAAAATCACCGACAGCGCCTCGTGCGGCGTCAATGCCTCCGTGCCCCCGACCGGGTTGCACATGCGGTCGTAGTGGTTCACCAGCGCCAGAATTTTTCCTGCGCGCCGCATGTCCTCGCCCACGAGGTGCAATGGAAAGCCGCTGCCGTCCACCATTTCGTGGTGCTGCGCAATGGCAATCAACACCGCCTCTGACAAATCCATGTGTTGCGCCAGGGCCACCGAGTGCCCTACGTGTGACTCATAGCGTTCACGCTCGGCAGGCGTCAGGCTGGGCGCAGGCTGGGCCAAACCTGCCGGAATGCTGAGCTTGCCCAGATCGTGCAATAGCGCGGCCATGCCCAGCTCATGCAGTTCAGGCCCTTTCATTCCAAGCGCCCGGCCCAACAGCAGACTGACCACCATCACATTGACAGGGTGCAACGCACTTGCCTCGCCAACGCCCTCCGACAGCAGGCGGATCACGGAGTCGCCGTTGTGCAGCAGGTCCCTGAGGCATCCGGCCACCAGGGCCTCGCCATGGTGCCGAGCCTGCGCGGGCTGCCCAGCCACCGCGCGCTCGAGAGACTTGTATTGCAGCGTAGCCTCTCCGAACCGCTGGTTGCACACTGCCAAGACGTGGTTCTGGACGCGCAGATGGTCACGGCGCTGCGCGGCGAGCAAAGTCGCCGGTGCCTCAACCAGGGAGGGCGCAGGCTCTGGAGGCATCGCTTCGGCTTCCGTGGGCGTATCGCCCTCGTCCGGGATGGGATCGCTTTTCTTGGGAAAGTACCGGACTTGGGTCAGCCCCAGTCCACGCAGCGTTGCGATCTGGTCTGCGGACACGATCCGAAAGCTGCTGACGGGAAAAGGATGGTGCATCCAGCCAATGTCGAGCTGAACGTACATGCCGATGCGAAGCTGGCCAGGATCGATGAGGACGGAAGAGTTCACGGAAAGCCGGTGAAACACGGTGACATGGTTGCCACCATTGGTTACAGCAATTATCACCCGGTGGGAAGCCAAGGCACCGTCACCAAACCAACTGTGCGGCGGCGCGGCAACACCTGTTCAAAAGACTACCCCAGCCGGACCAGCCGGGCGGGTAGACCGGCAACTATCGCGCCGTGGCTACCGACACCACAACGAAGGCTTGTAAATCAGGTCCATCCACAGCGCCCATCCGGCAACACCGACGAGCAAGCCCCCCGCGAGGCGGGTGCCCCACCGCGCGCGTGCGGCGTTGAGGTGTGCGCGCAGCTTTCCCCAGAGCCAGGGGGCACTCACCAGCCACACACCGCTACCCACGCCAAACAGCGCCATGGTGAGTGCGCCCTGCAAGGGCCCACCGCTCAGCGCTGCCACCAGCAGCGCCGAATACAGCAAACCGCAAGGCATCAACGCCCAAAGCACCCCCCCACCATCAGGCCACCGGGCGCACGCACCAGAGGCTGTACCCGGCGCCACGCCGCACGCCCTGCCTGCTCCACCCACACCGGCTGGCGCGCCTGGACTATCATCATCAAGCCCCAAGCCATGACCGCGACGTGCATCAGAGTCCATGCCGGGCTCAAAGCCGCGGTTTGCTGCGTCAGCCACGCCAGGCTGTCCATGGCCAGCGCGGCAACAGCCCCTGCAGCGGCATAGCCCGCCAGACGTCCGCCGTGGAACGCCAGCAATCTCCGAAGCATGCTGCCTCGGGGCAACCACTGCACGGTGCGGGAAACCTCATTTCCACCTTCACCCGGCGGTGAGTTTGCAGCCCCCACCAGCGCGCCGCAGGGCGCTGAGCACATGGCCAAGCAATGGGGGCCGCCGGCAAGCCCCATGAGCAAGGCAGCGAAGGTCAGCGGCGCAAGCATGGAAACGGGAAGTCCGGTGGGCTCGTTCAAATGATGCGGGAGAAGCGAGCCCGGTTGCGGTCAGCCTGCAGGTAGCGATCGAACACCATGGCAATTCCTCGCACGAAAAACCACCCCATGGACGTAACCTTCACGCCTTCCGCACTCAGCACTACCAGCCCTTGCTCGGCCATGGTTTCCATCTGCTCGAGTTCGGGGGCGAAGTACTTCCGAAAGTCGATGAGCCATGCTTGGTCAAGGGGTTCAAACAGCAACTCGCCCTGGCACATGAGCGCCATGATAACCGCGCGGCGCACAAGATCGTCGCGGTTAAGCGCCAAGCCGCGCACCACGGGCAGGCGCCCCTGGTCCAGATGGTCGTAATACTCTTCAAGCGACTTCGCGTTCTGGCTGTAGGTGGCCCCCACGCGACCGATGGCCGACACCCCGAGACCAATCAAATCGCAATCTGGCTGGGTACTATAGCCCTGGAAATTGCGATGAAGGCGACCTTGCCGCTTGGCCACAGCCAATGCATCCGTGGGCAACGCAAAATGGTCCATTCCCACGTAGACGTAGCCGGCATCGATAAAGGTTTCAAGCGAACGCGACAGCATGGTCACCTTCGAGGACGCGGTGGGCAGTTCGGTCGAAATGATCCGGCGTTGCGGCTTGAAGCGATCAGGCAAATGCGCGTAGGCGTACAAAGCGATCCGGTCAGGACGAAGCTGCACAACCTGCGCCAAGGTACGATCAAATGACTCGGGGGTTTGGCGCGGCAATCCATAAATCAGGTCTACGTTGACCGACTCGAACCCCAGCGAGCGCGCGGCCTCCACCAACGCAAACACCTGCTCGGCAGGCTGAATGCGGTGCACGGCCTTCTGCACTTCGGCATCAAAGTCCTGCACGCCGAAACTCAGGCGGTTGAAACCCAATTCTGCAAGCACCGCAAGCCGCTCCGCACTGACCGTGCGGGGGTCCACTTCGATCGAATATTCCCCTCCAGGCGCAAACGTGAAGCTGCGCCGGAGCATGGCCATCAATTGGCGCAACCCGTCGTCCGAAAGAAAAGTGGGAGTGCCGCCACCCAAGTGCAACTGGCTGACGGTCTGCCCCGTACCGCAGTGGGCGGTGTGCAGGTCGATCTCACGACTGAGATAACGCAGGTAGACGTCAGCGCGATCGTGGTGTTTAGTGATGATCTTGTTGCAAGCGCAGTAGTAGCAAAGCGACTCACAAAAAGGGATATGGACATACAGGGACAGTGGCAGCGCCGTGGCCGCGGTTCCAAGCCGCCTCTGAGACAGCGCCAGCACATAATCCTCTTGTCCGAAGGCTTCTACAAACCGATCGGCAGTGGGATAGGACGTGTAGCGGGGCCCTGGCACGTCAAAACGGCGCAGAAGTTCTGGGGAAACAGCGTTCATGGGAAAATATCCTTGCGTGCAACGTTACTGTGCCGTACCCTTGACCCTGCGTCCTTGACCTAAATCAAGCAAGCAAAGGGGCGTACCGGCGACAATTTGATTCATGTCAGCCGTGCAGCCGCCGCGCAGGGTCTTCGTAACTCAACAGCCAGAAGCTCATTATCCCGGCCCAACCAAGCTCCAGTGTCCATGAATCCGCAAACCATCAAAGTCGCCTGTTCCAACTGCAACCTGCGTGAGCTGTGCATGCCCGTAGGTCTGAGCGAACAGCAGCTGCAGCGTATCGACGAAGTCGTGGCCGTACGCCGAAAGGTCAAGCGGGGGGGCACCCTGTTCCGCAACGGCGAATCATTTACATCTCTTTACGCCATTCGCACTGGTTTTTTCAAGACCTGCGTTGCGACCGAGGACGGGCGCGATCAGGTGACGGGCTTCCAGATGGCAGGGGAAATCATTGGCCTCGACGGCATCGTCAACGACCACCACACTTGTGACGCCGTGGCCCTGGAAGATGCCGAGGTGTGCGTCATGCCCTTCGACCGCATCGAAGAGCTCTCCCGTGAAGTGAATGCTCTGCAGCACCATGTCCACAAGATCATGAGCCGCGAAATCGTGCGCGAACATGGGGTCATGCTTCTGCTGGGAAGCATGCGCGCCGAGGAGCGTCTGGCCGCATTTCTTCTTAACCTGGTGCAACGCCTGCATGCCCGCGGTTTTTCGCAATCCGAATTGGTGCTGAGAATGACACGGGAAGAAATCGGCAGTTACCTGGGTCTCAAGTTGGAAACCGTAAGCCGCACCTTCTCGAAGTTTGTCGAAGACGGCATCGTGGAGGTGAAGCAGCGCCATGTCCGGATCCTTGACACCGAGGCACTGCGGCGCATCGTCAACAACCAACAAGCCTGCCATTGAGGCTTCGCGCCACCGCCCTGCCCTCATGGGCACGGTGAAATCTTGCGGCAGTCGTCTGGCCTTGCGTCGGTCGGAACCGGGCAACGATTGAGTTCGAAAGGCGACATGGACAGCAGTGTCGTCAACGCGCTGGCCACCATGGTGACGCCCCAGAAAACAAAGAAAGCCAAGGTATAAACCCCTTCACGAGACAGCGCCACGGGCTGGCCGAACCAGTGCAGATCCTGGGGATCCACCATGGCGAAGATCAGCATTTCCAGAACGCCAGCAACTAAAAAGGCAGGCCAGGCAATCCACATCAGGCGTTGCATCGACATCTCTTGCTTTCTAGGGTGTTGCAGAAAAGGGCAGTGTGTGATGACTTCGCAATGCAAAACTCAGCGTGGTTGGTCCTCGGCAGGCGTTGCCGCATGATTGCGCGCCTTGAGGGCCGGGGCACGGCTCTTTTCCGAGTTTGCCAGGGTCTGGTTGATCTCAATCCCCTCGCGGTAATAGTCTTCCGTGATCACCGGGTCTGGCCGACTGACCGCCAGCCACAAAGTCACAAACCCAGCGATGATCACGATCACGGGTCCGGCAATCACAAGCCAGACGTGGCCAAATTGCCACCACGGCTTGGATTCAGAAACAGCTGCGGACATGGATGACATGAAAACTCCTGTAGCTAGAGGCAAGTGGACCACAAAACGCAAGGACGTGCTCAAGAGACAAAGCCGTCAGCGGGGCACGAGGAAGATGGACTTCTCGCTCACCTTGCCTCCGCCTTCACCCCCCGAAATCTCGAAGTGAATGGTATGGGATCCTGAAGACGCAGAGCCATACGGAATATGCAAGCGCACCGACACCCAACGCGACTCGGCTGCACCAATCTCCACTTCCTGCTCTTCAGACACGACCTCGAGCCCTTGCAATCCGTTGGCAGTGATGCGGTAACGCTGAGCGGCTTCTGTCGCATTCATGATCTGGAGCCGGTAGACGTTTTCCAGCTTTCCACCGGCCACAATGCGGGACAACGCAGCACGGTCGCGCACGATGTCCACTTTGAGGGGGGTGCGCATAGTCAGGCTGACGAGCATGCCCACACACAGGGCCACCAGCACAGTGGTATAGATGAGCACCCGTGGGCGCAGAACATGGCGCAATATCTGCGACTGGCTCCACCGGTTCAACACGCCGTTCTGCGTGGAATACCGGATCAGCCCCCGCGGATAATGCATCTTGTCCATGACAGTGTTGCACGCATCTACGCAGAGGCCGCAACCGATGCACTCGTATTGCAGTCCCTTGCGGATGTCGATACCCACGGGGCAAACCTGCACGCACAAGGTGCAATCGATGCAATCGCCCAGGCCCTTAGCCTTGTAGTCAACGGCCTTGGTCCGCGGCCCGCGGGGCTCGCCGCGCTCGGGGTCATAGCTGACAATGAGGGTGTCCCGGTCGAACATGGCGCTTTGAAAGCGCGCATAGGGACACATGTACTTGCAGACCTGCTCGCGCATAAAGCCGGCATTGCCATAAGTAGCAAAGCCATAGAACAGCACCCAGAATATCTGCCATCCACCCTGCAGGGCCAAAAGCTCCCCGCCGAGTTCGCGGATCGGCACGAAGTAGCCCACAAAAGTAAAACCGGTCCACAGCGATACAGCAATCCAGACGAATTGCTTCAGGAATTTTTTGCGGACCTTCTCGAAAGTCCAAGGGCTGTTGTCCAAGCGCAAGCGCGCACTACGGTCACCTTCGATCTTGTGCTCGATCCACATGAAGATCTCGGTATAGACCGTCTGCGGACAGGCAAAACCGCACCAAAGACGCCCTGCCACAGCCGTGAACAGAAACAACGACAAGGCCGATATGATCAGCAGCCCCGTGAGATAGATGAAGTCCTGCGGATAGAGGACCAGACCGAAAATGTAGAAGCGGCGAGCCCCCAGATCGAACAGCACCATCTGGCGCTGCCCCCACTCCAGCCACGGCAAACCGTAGAAAACGAGCTGCGTAAGAAACACCATCGCCCAACGCCAGCGGGCAAAAAACCCGCTGATGGAGCGGGGGTAAATCTTCCGTTGCGCTTCGTAGAGGGAGACTATCTCACCCTCGGCCGATGGCTCGGGTGCGGCTGCCGCAATGGGTATGACCTTGCGCGGCGACCTGTCGGATGATGTCATGGTGGAGCTATGAAGGCAGAAACACAAAAACTACAGAGCAACTCCCGCCGCAAAGGCGGGGTTGCTCACTGTCACTTGGCGGCGGTTGGCTTGTTCGACAAGCCCCAAACATAGGCCGCCAGCACCCCAATCTGCGCTTCGGTCAGTTTCTCGGCCTGCGCAGGCATCTGGTTCACCTTGCCATTATTTATCATGGCGGTGATGGCTGCCTCGCCCCAACCATGGAGCCAGATGTCATCTGTCAGGTTAGGGGCACCCAGGGCCTGATTGCCCTTGCCGTCCATGCCGTGGCAAGCTGCGCAGGCCATGAATTTCGGCTTGCCGAGCGAAGCGCGAAGCGAATCGTGCGGGCTGCCGGACAGGCTCAACACATAGTGCGCCAGATTGCGGACGTCTTCGGGCGTACCCACCGCAGCAGCCATCGGAGGCATGTTGCCGATGCGGCCCAGCGTCAGCGTTTCGCGAATCTTCTCGGGGCTGCCACCGTGCAACCAGTCACCGTCGGCTAGGTTCGGGAACCCCTTGCTGCCACGGGCGTCGGAGCCGTGGCACTGCGCGCAATTGTTCATGAACAAGCGGTCACCGATGGCCATGGCCTGAGGGTCGCGTGCCACGTCTTCCGGCTTCATGCTGGCAAACCGGGCGTACAGTGGCTCGAGTTCGGTCTTCGCCTTCGCCATCTCGGCGTCGTACTCACCCTTCTGGGTCCAGCCCAGCTTGCCAGTGAATTTGCCCAGGCCGGGGTACGCGGCCAGGTAGCCGAAACCAAACACGATGGTGATGACAAACAGCCACATCCACCACCGTGGCATGGGGTTGTTCATTTCCGTCAGGTCCTCGTCCCAGACGTGGCCTGTGGTGTTGTCGCTGGTCGCTACGACTTTCTTGCGCGCCGTGATCCACAGCAGAAGCAGACAGGCGATGATGCCGACGATGGTCAGCGCGGTCACATAGATCGACCAGAAATTGCTGGTGAAGTCACTCATGGGGTGTTCTCTTTCTGGTGGAGATCATTCTTGCTGGAAGGGCAGCTGCGCCGCCTCTTCGAAGCGCGCCTGGTTGCGGCCCATGTAGGCCCAGACCCAGATGCCGACAAAGCAGGCCATGGAGGCCAGCGTCGCAAAGATGCGCATGGTAGTGATGTCCATTGCGGTTCTCCTTACTTGAGCGCGCGGCCCATGACTTGCAGATAGGCTACCAGCGCATCGATCTCGGTCTTGCCCTTGACTTCCGCGGCGGACCCAGCGATCTGCTCGTCCGTGTACGGCACGCCCACCGTGCGCAATGCCTTCATGCGCGGAGCAACGTCGGCAGGGTCAATAGCGTTCTTCTCAAGCCAGGGGTAGGCTGGCATGTTGGACTCGGGCACCACGTCGCGGGGGTTGTTCAGGTGGATGCGATGCCATTCGTCGCTGTACTTGCCGCCCACACGCTGCAAATCGGGCCCAGTGCGCTTGGAACCCCACTGGAAGGGATGGTCGTACACGAACTCGCCTGCCACGGAATAGTGGCCGTAGCGCAGCGTCTCGGCGCGGAAGGGGCGAATCATTTGGGAGTGGCAGTTGTAGCAACCCTCGCGAATGTAGACGTCGCGCCCCATCAGCTGAAGCGCCGAGTACGGCTTGACACCCGTGACGGCCTCCGTCGTGGACTTCTGGAAGAACAGAGGCACGATCTCGGTCAAGCCACCGATGGCGATCACCAGCAGAATCAGCACGATCATCAGGAAGTTGCTGGTTTCCACTTTTTCGTGGGTGAAGCCGGCAGAAGCAGTTTGATTGTTGTTGGACATAATGTGCTCCTTCGGGTTCAGGCGTGGGCAGCGTTGACGGCCGGAATGGCCACCTTGACCGAACGACCCGAAATAGCGGTTGCCCAGACGTTCCAGGCCATGACGATCATGCCGCCCAGGTATAGCAGGCCACCGGCGACACGGATGACATAGAACGGATAGGTCGCCTTCACGCTTTCAACGAAGGTGTAGGTCAAGGTGCCATCCGGGTTGATGGCACGCCACATCAGGCCCTGCATCACGCCGGCAATCCACATGGCAGCGATGTACAGAACAATGCCGATGGTGGCCATCCAGAAATGCAACTCGATTGCCTTGATCGAATGCATCTTTTCACGGCCAAACAGGCGTGGAACCAGGTAGTACAGCGAACCCATGGTGATCAGACCCACCCAACCCAGGGCACCAGAGTGCACGTGACCAATGGTCCAGTCGGTGTAGTGGCTCAGGGCGTTGACGGTCTTGATGGACATCATCGGGCCTTCGAAGGTGGACATGCCGTAGAACGACAGTGACACGATCAGGAAGCGCAGGATGGGGTCGTCACGCAGCTTGTGCCATGCACCCGACAGCGTCATGATGCCGTTGATCATGCCGCCCCAGCTGGGAGCCAGCAGAATCAGCGAGAACACCATACCCACCGATTGGGTCCAGTCGGGGAGCGCTGTGTAGTGCAGATGGTGAGGGCCCGCCCACATGTACGTGAAAATCAGTGCCCAGAAGTGAACGATGGACAGGCGGTAGCTGTACACCGGACGGCCTGCCTGCTTGGGAATGAAGTAATACATCATGCCCAGGAAGCCCGTCGTCAGGAAGAAGCCCACGGCATTGTGGCCATACCACCACTGCACCATGGCATCCTGAACGCCCGCGTAGGCCGAGTAGCTCTTCATGAAACCAGCGGGAATGGCCGCACTGTTGACGATGTGCAGCAGAGCCACCGCCAGAATGAAGGCACCGAAGAACCAGTTGGCGACATAGATGTGCTTGACCTTGCGCGTACCCACCGTGCCAAAAAACACGATGGCATACGACACCCAGGTCACGGCAATCAAAATGTCGATCGGCCATTCCAGCTCGGCATATTCCTTACCCTGGGTGTAGCCCAGTGGAAGGCTGATAGCCGCAGCCACAATGACGATTTGCCAGGCCCAGAACGTGAACGCCGCCAAGGATGGGGCGAACAGGCGTGTCTGGCAGGTGCGCTGCACCACGTAATAGCTGGTGGCGAACAGCCCGCATCCGCCGAACGCAAAGATCACTGCGTTGGTGTGCAGCGGACGCAAGCGCCCGTAGCTGAGCCAGGGAATACCGAAATTGAGTTCGGGCCAGGCAAGCTGGGCGGCGATGAATACGCCTACCAGCATGCCAACCACCCCCCATACCACGGCCATGATAGAGAACTGGCGCACAACCGTATCGCTGTAGTGCGCAGTCACTGTTTTTGGAGAATCCATCGGGCACCTCGTTTTATTGCAGGAATAGCTTAATTCAAGTAGGGTTATTCAACATTTGATGCATGTCAATCGTCCCGGAGAATGCGCTCCCCCTCCTGTTCCACGCTGTCGAACTGCCCGTGATAGATCGCCCACCACAGGCCTGCCAGCACCATGAGGACCAAAATGACGGACAAGGGAATCAACAGATAGAGAATGTCCATCAGACAAGGCCAGGGGAAGATTGGAAAACAATAGTCATGCGGGCTGGGCCTCCACGGGCGTTGAAATGCCGAATCCCGACACCTCCACGCCCGGGAGCGCGCGGGACAAGCGAGCGGCATTGAGCACCACCAGCAGCGAACTGAGCGCCATGCCCAACCCTGCCAGCCAGGCCGGCATCCAGCCCACCAGCGCGAGCGGAACGCACAGCGCGTTGTAGCCAGCAGCCCACCATAGATTTTGCCTCACCACGCGCAGGGTTCGGCGCGCCAGCACGACGGTTTGGAGAACCAGCGACAGGCTGCCGCCCAGAACCACGAAATCAGCGCGGGACTGCGCCAGCGGCACCGAGCGGCCAAAGGCAAATGACACGTCGGCCCCCGCAAGCACGGGCCCGTCATTGAGGCCGTCGCCCACCATGGCCACGTGGTGCCCCTGCGCCTGCAGTCTCTGCAGCGCGGTCAGCTTGTCCTGCGGCGTGCACTCGCCTTGCGCCCGGGCGACCCCGGCCTGCCTCGCCACACGCCGCACAGCGGCAAACCGATCTCCCGAAAGGATCTGCACTGCAACGCCTGCATGCTGCAAGGCATGCACCACGACGGGCGCTTCGGGGCGCACGTCTTCGATCATGTCAAAGCGTGCTAGCTCGCGGAAGCGGCCATCGCCCTCTTGCTCCGAGAGCACGACCTGCAACGCATCGCCGCCATCCTGCAGGGCCACACCCGCATGGCGCGCGGAGCCCAGCCGCAGCAGGCGCGTTGGGTGCGCCCCCGTGGCATCGACGATCTCGGCGGTCAGACCCATGCCCGCATCTTCCTCGAGGTTGACAGCGTTCCATCGGCCGCCTTGCGCAATTGGCGGCGCAGCCGCCACGATGGCGCGGGACGCGGGGTGCATGGACTGCCGGGCCAAGGCCGCCGCCAGTTGCAACGCCTCGGCTCTTTCCTGTCCCGGCGCGCAGTGCACAGTCTGCACGGCCATGCCATCGCGCGTAAGCGTTCCGGTCTTGTCGAACACCAGCGTGTCCACGGCGGCAAGGGCTTCCAGCCCCTGAAGATTGCGCACCAGCACGCCATGGCGCGCCAGGGTGCCCGCGGCGGTCAGCATCGCCACCGGCGTAGCCAGGGAAAGTGCGCAGGGGCAGGTGACGATGAGCACCGCCACGGCCACCATCAGCGCATGGCCCGGATCGGACGGCCACCACCACGCCACGGCCAAGCCCGCCGCCAGCAACACGGCGACCAGAAAAGGGCGCGCGATGCGGTCTGCCAATTGGGCCAAGCGCGGCTTTTGCAGCGCCGCGTTCTCCATCAGGGCCAGGATCTGCGCGAAACGGGTCTGCCCTCCTACCCCCTGCACGCGGACCTCGACCGCAGACTGCAGGTTGTAACTACCCGCCGTCACCAGGCTTCCCAGCGGCCGCGCCACGGGGGTGGATTCGCCCGTGAGCAGGGCCTCGTCGGCCTGGGTGCCGCCGCGCGTGATGCAGCCGTCGGCAGGGAACGCCTCGCCCGGCAACACGCGGATGGTGTCCCCCACGACCAGCCGCCGCGTGACCACGCGCGTGAACGTGCCGTCAGGCCCGCGCCGCTCCACACTGTCGGGCAGGCGGTTCATCACGGCCTCCAGGGCGCCTGCCGTGCGATCGCGCAGCCGCAGCTCAAGCCAGCGGCCGGTGAGCAGGAAGAACACAAACATGGTCAACGAGTCGTAGTAGACCTCGCGCCCAAAGATGCCGGCCGGATCAAAAGTGCCCGCCGTGCTCACCACGAAGGTGATGCCCATGCCCAGGGCCACAGGCAAATCCATGCTGACGCGGCGCTGGCGGACGTCCTGCCAGGCACTCGTGAAAAACGGTCCACAGGCAAAGAACACCACCGGCAGCGTGAGCACCCACGACGCCCAGCGCAGTAGTTGTTCCATTTCGGCCGACAGATCGCCCGGCCGGGCCACATAGGCGGGCCACGCGTACATCATGACCTGCATCATGCAAAAACCCGCTACCAGCCAGCGCCAGAGCGCCCGCCGGCTTTCGCGCTGGCGCTGCTCCCGGGCCTGCGAATCCATGGCTGGCAGGGCGCGATAGCCCGCTTTTTGCACTGCGGCCATCCACTGCGACGGCCGGATCCGGCTCGGCCGCCAGACCACACGCGCGCGGTGCGTGGCAGCGCTGACGTCCACCTGTTCCACGCCGGGAACCGCTCGCAGGGCATCTTCGATTGTCAGAGCGCAGGCGGCGCAGTGCATGCCCTCCAGCACCACGTGCGACTCCCACACAGCGTCTTCAGAACGCTCTCCGGTGGTCGCCGCCACCCCGCCCTCCCCGCCCGCCAACCGTGCAGGCCCGCGCAAACGCCCGAACGCGGGCCACTCCTGCGGGTCGTCCAGCAGCACATCGGCCGCCATATCTGGCAAAGTGGAGGAGTTCGTGGACATGGTTCGAGCCTACCGACGGAGCATGACACGCACATTGACCTGGATCAAGCCACAAATCATGGCCTTCTCTAAGCTCCCAACATCCCTATCTCAAGGAGTCAAGCATGTACAAACGCATTCTCGTTGCCACTGACGGTTCCGCCCTTTCGGCCAAGGCCGTGCAAACCGGCCTGTCGCTGGCAGCCCTGTCGGGCGCCACCGTCGTCGCACTGAAAGTGGTGCCGCGTTACCCCCGTAGCTATTTCGAGGGCGGCATGCCGGTTGACATGGTGGATGTGAAGCGCATCGAGCAGCAATGGAGCGACGCTGCCCAGGAGCTCGTGAACAAGGTGAAGGCCCAGGGTTCTGCAGAAGGCGTGACCGTCAAGGCCGTGGTGGCCAAGTCCGATCTGGTGGCCGAAGCCGTGATCTCTGCCGCCAAAAAGCACAAGTGCGACCTGATCGTGATGGCGTCGCACGGCCGCAAGGGCATCAAGCGCCTGCTGCTGGGCAGCGAAACCCAGCATGTGCTCACCCACTCGCACATTCCGGTGCTGGTGCTGCGTTAAACGTCAAAATAGCTTGTAGCGCTTGATAATCAATCGCCTACAGCTATAAAAACAGAAGCAAAACGGGGCCCAAGGCCCCGTTTTTCGTGGACAGCGTGCCCACAGGTCAGGCAAACAGCCCCTTGTGCTGATCGCGCAGCAGGTTCTTTTGCACCTTGCCCATGGTATTGCGCGGCAGTTCGGCCGCAACGAAGCAGCGTTTGGGTATCTTGAAGTTGGCCAGCTGGGCCTTGAGTTGCGCCAGGATGGCGTCTCCGTCGAGCTGCGCGCCCGGCTTGGCGATGACGACGGCCACACCCACCTCGCCGAAATCGGGGTGCGGCACACCCACCACCGCGCTTTCAACCACGCCCGGCATGTCGTTGATGTAGCCCTCGATTTCCGCGGGATAGACGTTGTAGCCGCCGCTGATGATGAGGTCCTTGCTGCGGCCCACGATGCTCACGTAGCCCCGGTCGTCAACCTTGCCCACATCGCCGGTCTTGAACCAGCCATCGGCGCTGAACTCTTCCTTGGTTTTCTCGGGCATGCGCCAGTAGCCCTTGAACACGTTGGGCCCCTGCACCTGGATGTTGCCGATTTCCCCCACCGGCACCGGCTTGCCAGCGTCATCCACCACGCGCAGGCCCACACCGGGCAAGGGAAAGCCCACCGTGCTGCCACGCCGCTCGCTCTGCCCCCCGTGGCGCGGATCGGCGCGGTAGGGGTTGGACGTGAGCATGATGGTTTCGCTCATGCCATAGCGCTCGAGGATGGTGTGGCCCGTGCGCTCGCGCCAGGCATTGAAGGTCTCGATCAGCAGCGGCGCCGAGCCCGCGATGAACAGGCGCATGTTCCGCGCCGCGGCCTTGCTGAGCCCGGGCTCGGCCAGCATGCGCACATACAGCGTGGGAACGCCCATGAACACGGTGGCGCGCGGCATGGCGGCAATCACGGCCCTGGGATCGAACTTGGCGAACCAGATCATCTTGCTGCCGTTGAGCAGCGCGGCATGAATGGCGACAAACAGGCCATGCACGTGGAAGATGGGCAGCGCATGGATGAGCACGTCGCCAGGCTGGAAACCCCAGTAGTCCTTGAGCATCTCGGCGTTGCTCAGCAGATTGCCATGCGAGAGCATGGCGCCCTTGCTGCGCCCCGTGGTGCCGCTGGTGTACAGAATGGCGGCCAGGTCGTCGGCCTGACGGGCCACGGGCTTGTGCGTGTCTGCATGGCGGGCCGCGCGCTGCAGCAAGCTGCCGGTGCGGTCGTCGCCCAGCGTGAAGACATGCTGCGTGCCGGCCTTGAACGCGATCTTGGACACCCAGCCGAAGTTGCCGGGCGTGCACACCACGACGGCAGGCTCGGCGTTGCCCACGAAATATTCGATCTCGCCGCTCTGGTAGGCCGTGTTGAGCGGCAGGAACACATAGCCCGCACGCAACGTGGCAAGGTACAGCAGCATGGCCTCGACCGATTTCTCGACCTGCACCGCCACGCGGCTGCCTTCGGGCAGCTTCAGCGATGCCAGCAGATTGGCAATGCGCGCGCTGGCATGGTCAAGGTCGTGCCAGGTGTAGAGCAGCGGTTCGCCCTGCGGCGAGATGGTTTCGACGGCGATCTGGTCCAGGTCAGCCGGAAAGGCGGCGCGCAGCGCCTCGAAAAGATTGCGTTGGGACATGGTGAAAAAATCTGGAATGAGAGGAAAGGCTGCGGACGCATTTATAACCATATCCGCGCCCGGCTCTGCGGCCTGTGGGAGAGAGAGGTCAGGCCAGGGGCGCTTGCGGCATTGCAAGCTCCTGCAGGATGCGCTCACGGTCGGCATCCAGCGCTGGCGGCTGGCGCCGCACCAGCGGTTGCGCTTGTCCCACGGCGAGGGGGTTGCCGGCCACGCGCAAGGGCTGGCCACCGCCGGTCTGCACCTGTGTGAACATGCCCCGCGCCTGCACCTGCGGGTGATCAACGATCTCGGCCACCGAACTGTATTCGCCGGTGGGGATTCCGTTGTCGGCCAGCAGTTGGAGCCAGTGTGCCCGCGGACGGGTGCGCAGCCGCTCTTCGAGCAATTCCTTGAGAAGCGCCTCATGCGTGCAACGCTGGGCATTGCTTTCGAAACGCGCATCGCCGGCCAGGGCGGGCAGTTCCAGCAGATCGCACAAGCGCTTGAAAAGCGCATCGCTGCCCACTGCGATCACGAACCAGCCGTCCTGCGCGGCGAACACGTCGAAGGGCGTCATGGAGGGGTGGCGTGAACCAATCGGCCCCGGAACGCTGCCGGTGGCGCCGTAGCGCGCGATGGCGTTTTCGAGCAACGCCACCTGGCAGTCAAGCATGGAGACATCCACGCGCTCGCCTTGCCCGGTGCGGGCACGGCGCATCAGCGCTGACTGCGTGCCAATCACGGCATACAGCCCGGCCCCGAGGTCTCCAATCGAAACGCCGACGCGGCAGGGGCCTGTGCCGGGGTGGCCGGTGACACTCATCATGCCGCTCATCGCCTGCACCACCATGTCGTACGCCGGGAAACCCCGGTAGGGCCCCGTCTGTCCAAACCCCGACACGGATGTCATCACCAGCAGGGGATAGCGGGCGTGCAACTGCGCCCAGCCGTAACCCAGCTTTTCCATCGTGCCGGGCCGGTAGTTTTCCACCAGTACATCCGCGCGTTCCAGCAGGCGCTCAAAGACCTCGCGGTCCGCAGGCTGCTTGAGGTCCAGCGCGATGGATTCCTTGTTGCGGTTGACCGAAAGAAAATAGGCAGATGTACCCTCGACAAACGGGCCGATGGCGCGCGCATCATCGCCCGTGCCGGGCTGCTCGACCTTGATCACCCGCGCCCCCAGGTCGCCCAGAATCTGCGTACAGGCGGGGCCGGCCAGCACCCGCGTCAGGTCAACGACCGTGATTCCATGCAGCGGCAGATCGGCCGGTGTGGCTTGTGTCGTGGCATTCATTGCAGGCCCGCCCCGGAACGCAGCGTCAGCTCGCGGGACTCCTTGCCCTCGTTGGCAGCCCAGGCGCGGAACGCCTCCAGCGACGCCGAGGGCGCAGCCACGTTGCCCTGCTTTTCAAGCCGCGCCTTCACATCGGGGTCGCCCAGCGCTTCCGCGCTTGCCTGGAACAGCTTTTTCACCACGTCGGCAGGCAGGCCCGCCGGACCGAACAGGCCGAACCAGAAAGTGAAGTCGTAGCCATCGACCCCAGACTCCCGCATCCCCGGCACGTCGGGAAACAAGGGCGAACGCTCTGCTGTCGTCACCGCCAGCACGCGCAGCTTGCCACCCTGCGCCAGCGGCAGCACCGAGGGCGGTGTGCCGAAAGTCATGTCCACATCGCCTGCCGCCACTGCCTGGATCGACGGCGCACCCCCCTTGAACGGCACGTGCAGCATCTTGAGCCCCCCGCTGGCCTGGGTGAACGACAACGCAGCCAGGTGGGTGACCACCCCGGCGCCCGAGGACGAATAGCTCAGTTTCTCGGGCTGGCTGCGCGCCAGCGCCACCAGCTCCTTCACGGACTGGGCCGGGAAATCCTTCTTCACGGCAAGCAGCATGGGGGCAGCGCTCCAGCGCGAAATCGCCGTGAAGTTCTTGGCGCCGTCGTAACGCGCACTCTTGTAAAGCAACTGGTCAGAGCCGTAGATGTTCGCGCTGCCCAGCAGCAGCGTGTAGCCGTCGGCTGGCGCGCGCGCCACCTGGTCTGACGCGAGGGTCGTACCCGCGCCGGGCCTGTTGTCCACGATGACCGACTGGCCCAGGATCTTGCCCATCTTGTCGGACACAATGCGCGCCACCGCATCAGCCCCGCCACCCGGCGGGAAGCCCACGACGAGCGTGATGGGGCGCACGGGGTAAGCCTGCGCCTGCGCCCCTGCACAGAAGGCGCCAAGCACCAGCGGAACAACGATGCGTTTGAATTTGAACATGGGTTTTGTCTCCTTTTGGTATGGGTATAGGCATCGGTTGGGCGCGGATGGAGGCAATGGGCGTGGCGGGCCCGCGCGTCATCGTCCCTTGAACACCGGCTTGCGCTTCTCGCGCCAGGCCGCGCCGCCTTCCTGCAGGTCTTCAGAATGCACGGTGCGCAAAACCTCTTGCGCAATGGCTTCGGGGTTGTGAAGACCGCGGGCAATCAGGTTCAGGTGTTTCTTCATGCCGAACAGGGGCAGCGGTGCCATGGCGCCCAGTGTTTCCGTCAACCCGTCCACCACGGCCTGCAAGGCATCAGGCTCGACCAGATGGGTGAAAAACCCGCAGGCCTTCATTTCGCGCGCATCCAGCCGCTCACAGGTAAGGAAAAGGCGTTTGGCGGTGTCCAGCCCGAGGCGCGTCACATAGCGCTCAAGGCCACCCTGGTAGAAATGCAGGCCCAGGCGGGCTGCGGGCATGAACATTTCCGCGGCGCTGCTGCCCACGCGAAAATCGCAAGCGAGCGCCAGGTCCGTCGCGCCACCGTAGACACCGCCCTGTACCGCAGCGATGGTCACGGCACGGCACTGCTCGACGACGTCCACCATTTCACCAAAGCTGCTGCCTTGGTTCTGGCTGTTCTTTACTTCTGATATATCATAGCCACTGCAAAAATATTTGCCCTCGCTGCGCAACACGGCCACTCTGATGTCGTCGCGTTCATTGATGGTTTTGATGTGGGCAATCAATGCAGGCAGGTCTTCCGGCGAGAGCTTGTTGGCCACTTCCGGGCGCCGGAGGGTGATGGTGGCCACGTGGTTTTGGAGTTCGAGATGGGGAATCATGTGTATCAGCTTTGACTTTAGATATATCTGAAATTAGAAAATGCAGCATGAACCATATCAATCCGTGAAAACCCCCGCTTCATCCAGCCTCCAGGACCGTATTCGCCTGACGCTGGAGGAAGATCTGCGTTCGGGGCAGCTGCTGCCCGGCATGGCAATCAATGAGCCTGCGCTGTGCGCGCGCTTTGGCGCCTCGCGCACGCCGGTGCGCGAAGCCTTGCTGCTGCTGGCGGCCAAAGGATTGGTGGACATTCGCCCCCGCTCGGGCATCTATGTGCGTCAGCTCGAGGCACGCGAACTGGTGGCCATGATGGAAGGGCTGGCGGAACTGGAGGGTGTGCTGGCAAGGTTAGCGGCCATCCGTATCAGCGCGCCGCTGGCCGCAAGGCTTGACGCCGCGCTGCACTGCACGGCCGAGCGGGCGCTGGCCGACGATGCCGAAGGCTATGCGCAGGCCAACGCCGAACTGCACGAAATCATCTACGAAGCCAGTGGCAACGCCTTCATCGTCGAGCAGACCCGGCTGGTGCGCCTGCGCATCACGCCCTACCGTGGCCGTATGTTCGAAAAACCAGGCCGGTTGGCGCGCTCGCAGGCCGAGCACGAGGCCGTGGTCGGCGCCATCCGCGCAGGCCATGGCGAAGCCGCCGCAGAGGCCATGCGCACCCACATTTCGATGGGAGGCCGCGCTTTCGCCGACATGGTGCTGGGCGCGCCATCCCTGGCACCCGAGCATCCGCGCCCGCGCACCCGCCGCCCACAGGGCGGCACGAAGCAGGGCAGCCTGGGCTAATCGAGCTTGGCGCCCGAGGCTTTGACCACCTGCGCCCAGCGTTTGACTTCGCTGCTGACCATGGCCGCGAATTGCTGCTGGGTCATGCCGCCATAGTCGGCGCCATTGCTGGCCCAGATGGTCTTGATTTCATCGGCCGCGCCAATGCGCCGGATGTCCTCGACGATGCGTGCCTGCACGTCCGCAGGCGTCCCCTTGGGCGCCCACAGGCCGTACCACGTGGTGACGGTGTAGTCGGGCAGGCCCACCTCTGCGGCGCACGGCACGTCGGGAAAGGCGGGATTGCGCTTGCCGCCCGACACCATCAACGCCTTGATGCGGCCGCTTTTGATGTGGGTGGCCGACGAGCCCAGACCATCAAACATCATGTCCACATTGCCCGCGATCAGGTCCTGCAAAGCGGGGCCCGCGCCCCGGTAGGGAATGTGCGTGATGAACGTCCCCGTCTGCTGCTTGAACAGTTCGCCAGCGAGATGGTGCGAGGTACCAGCCCCGGCCGAACCGTAGTTGAGCTTGGCGGGATTGCGCTTGACGTGTTCCAGAAACTGCTTGAAGTTGCTGACGGGAACGGCCTTGGGGTTCACCACCAGTACCTGCGGCACGTTGGCCAGTAGCGCCAGCGGAATGAAGTCCTTCTCGAGGTCATAGTCCAGCCGGGGGTACATCGACGGGGCAATGGCGTGGTGCACGGCCCCCATGAACAGCGTGTAGCCGTCGGGCGTCCCCTTGGCGGCATAGCTGGCGCCCACGGTGCCACCGGCCCCGCCACGGTTGTCGATCACCAGCATCTTGCCGGTGATCTTCGAGAACTGCGCCGACAGTGGCCGCGCGAAGGCGTCCGTGCCCCCGCCGGCCGGAAAGGGCACCACCAGCGTCACGGGCTTGGAAGGCCATGCGCCCTGCGCCCAGCTGCCGCCGGACGCCAGCGCGAGTCCTGCTGCGGCACCCACCAGCACGGTGCGGCGTTGCATGCTGTGTTCTTTCATCTTGTCTCCTGTCGTCGTTGTAGAAATTGGAAATGGGAAGGCGAATCCCCGGCCGCCCCCTCAGACACGGCACAGACTGTCGATGTCGTTCGAGACCGGAATCTTGCCTTGCGCCAACAGGCTGCGATGTTTGTCGATGCGCTTGAGGTCGTACAGATAGTTCACCATCAGGCCATACGATTGTTTCATTCCCTTGGCAGACGGGTCCCCGGCCCAGTTGAGCCGCTCCACACGCGCCCCGTTGCCCAAGTGAAAGCGCGCTACGGCATCCACCGGTTTGCCGTCCTGCAGCTCACGGCCCAGGTAGCAGGCGGCGCATTCGAGCAGGGCCTGGCGCACGGGCGAGCGCGCGTCCAGCTCCAGCGCCTTGTCGGCGGCAGCGAGCAGCTGCGCGGCCTGCGGCGGCTCGGCGCCAAGGGCACGCCCCAGCTCCGCCCGCCGCTTGTCGTCCAGACGCTCGAGCATGGCCCCCGCGTTCTTGCCCAGCCAGGCACGGAAGCCGGGGATGGGCGATAGCGTTGCAAAGGTGCGCAGGCGTGGAAATTCGGCCGTGAGCGTCTCCACCACGTGCTTGATGAGCGAGTCGCCAAAGCTCACGCCGCGCAGCCCTGGCTGCGTGTTGCTGATCGAATAGAAAATGGCCGTGGTGGCCTTCTTCAGATCGGCAGGGGCGGCCGCCTCGTCCAGCAGGGGCGTGATGCTGGAGGAAATGTGGTCCACCAGCGCCACTTCCACGAAGATGAGCGGTTCATTGGGCAGGCGCGGGTGAAAGAAACCGTAGCAGCGGCGGTCGCTGTCAAGGCGGTTCTTGAGGTCTGCCCAGCTTCGGATGTCGTGCACGGCCTCGTACTTGATCAACTTTTCGATCAGCGACGCCGGCGAGTCCCATGACAGGCGCCGCAACTCCAGGAACGCCACGTCGAACCAGGTGGAAAACAGATGCTCAAGGTCGGCATCCAGGGCCACCAGGCGCTTGTCGGATTTGAGCTGGGGCAGCAATTCGGCGCGCAAGTCGACCAGAAAGCGCATGCCCTCGGGGAACACCGCAAACCGCTGCATCAGCCGCGTGCGCGGCGACACGAGCGCGCGGCGCAGGCTGATTTCGGCCTGTCCTTCATCCGCCGTGCCGGCAGCAGCCTCATAGCGCTGGCGGGCCGACTGAAAGCGCGTGGCGTCGGGGGCGAACTGTTCGCACAGCAGCAGCCACATGTCGCGGCGCTCTTCGGGCTCAGCCCCTGCGTACCAGGCGGCCACGGCCTGTGCACGCCGCCCGCCCTCGATCTCGCTGACCTGCGGCGCCACGACTTCCTGCAGGTCCGCCAGCAGGCGGCGCAGCGCTCGCGGCGACAGCGCCTCGTTTCCGCGCCGCAGCGTAGCCTGCAGGCGCTCGTGCGTGGAGCGCGGCGCTGGTGCCTTCGAAGCCTTTTCGGCGGCGGGCGCCGCGGAACGCAGACGCGAAACGCTGCGGGATATCCATTCAGTGGTGTTGGTCATGGGTTCAGCCTCGATTGGTGGTTGCGGGCAACCTCGCGCAGCGCCTCGCGCTGGTGCAGCAGGTGGGTGCGCATGGCCGATTCCGCCCCCGCACCGTCACCGCGCTTCAGGGCGTCGAACACTGCAAGGTGCTCGGCCAGGCTTTGCTGCAGCCGCCCCGGCGCGTGCAGTTGCTGCAGGCGGGCCAGCCGCAGGATCTTGCGCAGGTCGCCAATGGCCTGGGCCAGCCAGCGGTTGTCGGCCAGGGTGATGAAGGCCTCGTGGATTGCGTGGTTGACCGTGTAGTAGTCGGTGATGCGCCCCTCGGCCGCACATTGCTGCAGGCGCAGGTGAAGCACTTCCAGCGCCGCCACGTCGGCATCGCCCGCACGGCACGTGGCCCCCCGGGCTGCACAGCCCTCCAGCAGCGCGATCACCGGGAAAATCTCGTCCAGATCACGCTCGGTCACCTCGGCCACGAAACAGCCGCGGCGCGGCTCATGGCGCAGCAGCCCTTCGGCCACCAACACCTTGAGCGCCTCGCGCAGCGGTGTGCGTGAAATGGACAACCGTTCACACAGGGCCGCCTCGTCGAGAAAGCTGCCGGGCGGCAAAGCCCCCGAAAAGATTTGCTCACGCAGCCCCAGGGCGACTTCGTCGTGCAGGGAATTGACAAGAGTGCGCATGGTGAGCGGCAGTTTTTTGCGTGCGGGTGACCGGCACAAGCGAGAACAAGTGGGGAGGTTGCGCACCGATAGTTGTATCGGTATGCAACAAACACCAACATAACTCCAAAGAACCTGATTTTCCGTAATTTCTCATAATTATGAGATGGGGCACGAAGCCGATCCATCCGCACTTACCAGCACAGCATCCCTCCCGCAGCCCTGAAGCTGGGTGCGCGCCGCGTTGCTCCCAAAGCCACCCGCAGAGGTCCCTCCCGGCGCCAGGCACCTACAATGCCGCCCCTGCCCTGCTTGCACCACGCCGCCCATGAACAACATCGTCATCAACGAAGACCTCAAAGCCTATATCGATCCGCTGACTCCAGAAGAATATGAATCGCTGGAGCGCAGCCTGCTGTCCGAGGGGTGCCGCGATGCGCTGGTGCTGTGGGGCGACGTGCTGGTGGACGGCCATAACCGCTACGGCATTTGCCAAAAGCATGGCCTGCCGTTCCAGACCGTGCAGAACACCCGCTTTCAGTCGATGCAGGACGTGCATCTGTGGATGATCGACCAGCACCTCGGCCGGCGCAGCGTGTCGGACTTTCAGCGGGGCGTGCTCGCCCTGCGCAAGCGCGAAATCGTGGCCGAGCGGCGAGCCACGGCACTGGCGGACATGCCAGCGCCCGCGTCTGTCGAGCATGCCGGCGAGATTTCTGCGGAGCCTGCGCCTGGAGCCCCGGAACCGTCCGCCGAGCCCCTGGGCACCCGCGAAGCCATCGCCCGAGCGGCGCGGTTGAGCAGCAGCCAGATGGTGATGATCGAGAAGATCCAGAAACAGGCAGCCCCCGAAGTGGTGGCAGCGGTCAAGTCCGGCACGATCTCGATCAACGCGGCGGCGGCAGTGGCCACCTTGCCGGCCGAAGAACAGGTGGCAGCAGCCGTCGGAGGCAAGGATGAACTCAAGCAGGCCGCCAAGCGCGTGCGCGACGCCAAACGGAAACCGCGCGATGAACCGGCCCAGGCCCGGGACCATGGGGATGCCACCACAGACACCGTGGCCGCCCTGCAGCAACGCATCGCCGAACTGACGGCTGAAAACACGGCATTGCGCCAGCAACTGGCAGCCCTTGGCGCAACGCAATAGCTATTATTTCAATAGCTGTTAGCGCTCAGCCATCAAGCGCCACAGGCAGATTTCATGCATTTTTTGATCGTACTGCCGGCTGGCGTTGCGCCCACAGCCAGAGCCCGACGCCCGCGACGATCATGGGCAGGCACAGCCATTGGCCCATGCTCATGCCCAGCGACAGGAGCCCCAGGAAGGCATCGGGCTCGCGGAAATACTCGGCGATGAAGCGGAAGGCGCCGTAGCCGACCAGAAACGCCGCGGCCACCTCGCCCTGGCGCCGCTCGCGCCGCGCATACAGCCACAGCAGCACAAACAGCAGCAGCCCCTCCATCAGGAACTGGTAAATCTGCGAGGGATGGCGCGGCTGCATCGAGCCGCTGTGCGCAAAGACCATGCCCCACGGCAGATCAGGGCTGGCAAAACGGCCCCACAACTCCCCGTTGATGAAGTTGCCCACGCGCCCCGCCGCCAGCCCCGTGGGCACGCACGGTGCCACGAAATCGGCCACCTGCAGCCAAGGCCGCCGACGCGAATGGGCAAACCAGAGCATGGCAACTATCACGCCAAGCAGCCCACCGTGGAAGCTCATGCCGCCTTGCCAGACGGCAAAAATCTCCAGCGGATGGGTGAGGTAGTAGCCCGGCTTGTAGAACAGGCAATATCCCAAGCGCCCGCCGGCCACCACGCCGGCCACACCCAGAAAAAGAATGTCCTCGACATCCTTGCGCGTCCACGCGCCCGGGCCCTGGATCGAGGCAAAGGGCTCATGGCGCAGGCGGCGGATACCCAGCAGCATGAACAGGCCAAAAGCCGCAAGGTAGGTCAGGCCGTACCAGTGGATGGCCACCGGGCCGATCTGCAACGCAACGGGATTGATGTGGGGGTATATCAGCATGGCGGGCATTGTGCCGCAAGGTCTTGACGCTTCCACGGCAAAGGCCCGCCAAGGGTCAAAGAGCGCAGCCGATCAAGGGAACCCGGGCCCACAGTCAAGCGCGCACCGTGGCGCGCCCAGCCCCTTGCACCGGCACGCACAGGCAGATGACCGCCGTGGCCACGCTCATCACTGCAACCGGCGATCTGCCTTCCTGACGAACCACTTGGATACGCCGGAGACCGCCGGTGGTTAACGCCAAGTGCGTGAATTTCCCGGCACAGCCTTTTTGCTCCATTCCCCCATAGCCAGGAGGGCCGAGCAATGCAACGGGTGTGCCTTAGTCGTCCAGCAGCGACAGGTCGCGCACCGCGCCCTTGTCGGCCGACATCACCAGCTTGGCATAAGCCTTGAGCGCGGCCGACACCTTGCGCTTGCGCGGCTGCGCCGGCTTCCAGCCCTTGGCGTCCTGTTCGGCACGGCGCTTGGCCAGTTCTTCGTCGGACAGCAGCACGTCAATGCGGCGGTTCGGAATGTCAATGCGGATGCGGTCGCCATTGCGCACCAAGCCGATGGCGCCACCCGCCGCGGCTTCGGGCGAGCAGTGGCCGATCGACAGGCCGGAGGTACCGCCGGAGAAACGACCGTCCGTCAACAACGCACAGGCCTTGCCCAAGCCCTTGGACTTGATGTACGAGGTCGGGTAGAGCATTTCCTGCATGCCGGGGCCGCCCTTGGGGCCTTCGTAGCGCACGATCACCACGTCGCCGGCCTTGACCTTGTCTTCCAGGATGTTGGCCACGGCCTCGTCCTGCGACTCGGTGACATGGGCGGGGCCTTCAAAAACCAACAGCGCGTCGTCCACGCCCGCCGTCTTGACCACGCAGCCGTTCAGCGCGATGTTGCCCACCAGCACGGCCAGGCCGCCCTCCCGCGAGAAGGCATGGTCGACGGAACGGATGCAGCCCTGGGCACGGTCCAGGTCCAGGCTGGGCCAGCGGGTGCTCTGGCTGAACGCCGTCTGGGTGGGAATGCCGGCGGGGCCTGCCAGGTAGAAGTTCTTGACGGCTTCCGACGGATTGCGGGCAATGTCCCACTCGTCCAGCGCGTCCTTGAGCGTGGGGGCGTACACGGTGGGCGTGTCGGTGTGCAGCTTGCCGGCCCGGTCGAGTTCGCCCAGGATGGCCATGATGCCGCCGGCGCGGTGCACGTCCTCGATGTGGTACTTGTCGGTATTGGGAGCCACCTTGCACAGTTGCGGAACAACGCGCGAGAGGCGGTCGATGTCGGCCATGGTGAAGTCGATCTCGGCCTCCTGGGCGATGGCCAGGATGTGCAGGATGGTGTTGGTCGAACCGCCCATGGCGATGTCCAGCGCCATGGCA
This sequence comes from Acidovorax delafieldii 2AN, assembly GCF_000175235.1. Taxonomy (GTDB): domain Bacteria; phylum Pseudomonadota; class Gammaproteobacteria; order Burkholderiales; family Burkholderiaceae_C; genus Acidovorax; species Acidovorax delafieldii_B. The sequence continues at coordinate 34,819 of NZ_ACQT01000005.1, forward strand.
TTCTCGAAGGCTTTGAAGCCCACGGAGCGCGGCAGCACGCGGGCGTCATCCTGCTCGTAGTAGCGCTTGCACAGGTCCACCACCAGGCGGCCGGCGCGCTTGAAGAGCTGTTCGCGGTCCGAGTGCGTGGCCAGCGTGGTGCCGTTGCCGGGCAGCGAGAGGCCCAGGGCCTCGGTCAGGCAGTTCATGGAGTTGGCGGTGAACATGCCCGAGCAGGACCCGCAGGTGGGGCAGGCGCTGCGCTCCACCTCGGCCACGTCGGCGTCCGACGCCGCAGCGTCGGCGGCCATGACCATGGCGTCGATCAGGTCGAGCTTCTTGAACGTCAATGCGTGGGTGCCGGGCGCGGCCAGCTTGACCTTGCCAGCTTCCATCGGCCCGCCCGACACGAACACCACGGGGATGTTGACGCGCATGGCGGCCATCAGCATGCCGGGGGTGATCTTGTCGCAATTCGAGATGCACACCATGGCATCGGCGCAGTGGGCGTTGACCATGTACTCGACCGAGTCGGCAATGATGTCGCGGCTGGGCAGCGAATACAGCATGCCGTCGTGGCCCATGGCGATGCCGTCGTCCACGGCGATGGTGTTGAACTCCTTGGCCACCCCGCCTGCCGCCTCGATCTCGCGCGCCACCAGCTGGCCCATGTCCTTCAAATGCACGTGACCGGGCACGAACTGGGTGAACGAGTTGACCACCGCGATGATGGGCTTCTGGAAATCATCGTCCTTCATGCCGGTGGCACGCCAGAGAGCGCGCGCACCCGCCATGTTGCGGCCGGCGGTGGATGTCTTGGAACGGTAGGCTGGCATCGTGGGTGTTCTGTTGAGGGTTACGGTTACGCGAAAGATCGAAGGTGAAAAGCCGTGTCAATTATCGGCGACCGGTTTGCCGGGAGGCCGCACACCAGGGGAACAGCCCTTTTGGCGGTAGGCATGCGCCGTTGCCACTTGCACCCACGCCATTCTGGCAACACCCCGCAGGGCAAAAAACGGCGCAAACGATGCCAGACTTGGTTGGGTGCCCGTCGCCCGGTGGGCGCTTTGTATCCTAAAGACAGGGGGAACTCTGCAGATGGCGCGCCTCAGCGAGGCTTGCGAGGCTGAATGCCCAAGGCTTCCTTGTGCTTGTTGATGCGGTCTTTCTTGCGCTGGTCCATTTTTTCCATGGCCTTGCGTTTGGTGTAACCAGTGGAGTCCGCCCACGCCCACCACAGTGCCGTCAGAGCAAAGGGCGTCAGGACCCACCACCACGACCACGTCGCCACCGGCCCGATTTCGAGGTATTTCAACAACGCCAAGACGAGCCCGAGGCCTAACATGTACATGTGAATCTCCTAAAAACACAAATCTGATGAATGAATTGACAAAAGACATCCCAACGTCAACCCAATTCACTACAATTTCATTGAAAGCACTGTAACTCAACCACAGGAAATCCCACTATGAAGCGTACCCTGATCACTCTTGCCATGACGCTGTCGGTCGCGGCTCCCGCCATGGCCGACCAGGCTTTGGCCACGTCCAAGAACTGCATGGCCTGCCATGCCGTTGACAAGAAGCTGGTTGGTCCCGCCTACAAGGAAGTGGCCGCCAAGTATGCTGGCCAGAAGGACGCCGTTGACAAGCTGGCCACCAAGATCATCAAGGGTGGCTCTGGCGTGTGGGGCCCAGTTCCCATGCCCGCCAATGCACAGGTTTCCGAAGCAGAAGCCAAGAAGCTGGCTGCCTGGGTTCTGACGCTGAAGTAATTGGCGCTGCTCCCGGTGGAGCGCAACGCTCCGCTGCCCTGGCCGTGTTTCCTACAGGAAACACGGCTTTTGTTTTTTGGGGGATCAAACGGCCGTAGACGCCTGCCCTCTCAGATGGCAGGGCAGGCGCTCTCCAAAGGCGGCGCTGCCCAGCGATGGGCTTTACAGAACGCTCCTGTCAGAGCGCCCGCGCAATTGGTGCTCCAATTGGCCCACGTAGGCGGCCGTGGAATTGTCCGATTGCTCTGCCCTTGCAGCCAGGCTGGCCTCTAGGCTGTCGATACGGGCCATCAGGGCCACCTGTGCCTGCACATGCTGCACCTCGAGATAGCTTCGCAATTCGGTGAAACGCGATGCCTCGGCCTTGTCGGCGAGTTCTCGCTGGACCTGCATTTCCTTGGTGTGCCGGCGCGCCTCCATCAACACCGAACCTTGCAGGGAAAGCACATACGCCACAAAAAACACGGCCAAGAGCGTGGTGAGGCCGAGCATCAGCAGCCCAAGCGGTGCATCGAACGTCATAAGCCCCACGGAAACCTGCGACGACGCCGCCAGCGTCTCCCAATTCAGGGCCGCCAACCCGCCAATGGCCAGGGCAATGAGAAGCAGGATGGTGGATCGCATGGGGGAACACTCCTGTAAGCAAGCTTTGCCCCGGCTTATGCCGCAGCATGACTGATTGTTATACCGCATCGATTTCGATGCCCTGTTTCAAGAAACAGCGCCACCACGAGAAGCAGACCGGGCACACGCCACCCCAGCGAGAAAGCTGGGCCTTGGCCGAATGACCGTGCGCGCCCTCGCCCGCCCCGTGATCCTGGCTGTGTGCGGCGGCCTCAGTGAGGCGCAGGCGCACGCTCACATCAACCCCATGCGCCGCCCAGTTCCATGATCGCCCCGCTTTTGCCACGCAGTCCTGATACCGTGGCAGCGCTTGTCCCCGTTCTAACGGCGGGAACGCCCCGCGCGGCGCACGGCAGCACGGATGCCGCAAGACCACCCAGCAAAAAAAAGCCCGCGCAGAAATGCGCGGGCTTGTCGGTGGGTGGCTCCGTCAGTTGGCCTGGGAGAGCTGGTCGAGGATGGCCGGGTTTTCCAGCGTGCTGGTGTCCTGTGTGATCTGCTCGCCCTTGGCAATCGAGCGCAGCAGGCGGCGCATGATCTTTCCGCTGCGCGTCTTGGGCAGGTTGTCACCAAAGCGAATGTCCTTGGGCTTGGCAATGGGGCCGATTTCCTTGGCCACCCAGTTGCGCAGTTCGTTGGCGATCTGCTTGGCTTCCTCGCCCGTCGGGCGCGAACGCTTGAGCACCACGAACGCGCAGATGGCCTCACCCGTCACGTCGTCGGGCCGGCCCACCACGGCGGCCTCGGCCACCAGGTCGGTCTTGGCGACCAAGGCGGATTCGATTTCCATCGTGCCCATGCGGTGGCCCGAGACGTTGAGCACATCGTCGATGCGGCCCGTGATGCGGAAGTAGCCGCGGTCTGCACTGCGCACCGCACCATCGCCGGCCAGGTAGTAGCCCTTGAGCTCTTCGGGGAAGTAGCTCTTCTTGAAACGCTGCGGATCGTTCCAGATAGTGCGGATCATGCTGGGCCAGGGGCGCTTGATGACCAGGATGCCCCCAGTGCCGTTGGGGATGTCGTTGCCCATTTCGTCCACGATGGCCGCGGTGATGCCGGGCAGCGGCAGCGTGCAGCTACCGGGAACCAACGGCGTGGCACCCGGCAGCGGGGTGATGACGTGACCGCCGGTTTCGGTCTGCCAGAAGGTATCCACGATAGGGCAGCGCTCACCCCCCACGTTTTTGTAGTACCACATCCAGGCTTCGGGATTGATCGGTTCGCCGACGCTGCCCAGGATGCGCAGGCTCGACAGGTCGGAGCGCGCCGGGTGCACGCTCGCATCGCCCTCGGCGGCCTTGATGAGCGAGCGGATGGCCGTGGGTGCGGTGTAGAAAATGGAGCACTTGTGGCGCTCGATCATCTGCCAGAAGCGCCCTGCGTTCGGGAACGTGGGAATGCCTTCAAAGATGATCTGCGTGGCACCGGCGGCCAAGGGGCCATAGGTGACGTAGGTGTGGCCGGTGATCCACCCGATATCGGCCGTGCACCAGAAGATGTCGTCGGGGCGCAGGTCGAACGTCCAGTCCATGGTGAGCTTGGCCCACAGCAGGTAGCCGCCCGTGCTGTGCTGCACGCCCTTGGGCTTGCCGGTGGAGCCGCTCGTGTACAGGATGAACAGCGGGTGCTCGGCACCCACGGGCACCGGGGCGCACTCGGTGCTCTGCCCGGCCAGGGCCTGGGTGAAGGTCTTGTCGCGCCCCGCCACCATGTTGCAAGGGGTGGCCGTGCGCTCATAAACGAACACGTGGCGCAGGGTGTCGCAGCCGCCCGTGGCCAGGGCCTCGTCGATGATGGCCTTGAGCGGCAGTTCCTTGCCGCCACGCATCTGGTAGTTGGCGGTGACGATCGCCACGGCGCCCGCATCGATGACCCGCTCGTGCACCGCCTTGGCACTGAAACCACCGAACACGACGCTGTGTGTGGCGCCAATGCGCGCGCAGGCCTGCATGGCAATGACCCCTTCGATGGTCATGGGCATGTAGATCAGCACCCGGTCGCCCTTCTCTACCCCATGGGCCTTGAGGGCATTGGCGAACTGGCTCACACGGGCCAGCAACTCCTTGTAGGTGATGCGAGTCACCGTGCCGTCATCGGCCTCGAAGATGATGGCCGTCTTGTTCTCGGCGGGCGTGCCGATGTGGCGATCGAGGCAATTGGCCGAAGCATTGAGTTCGCCATCGGCAAACCACTGGAAGAACGGCGCATTTGATTCGTCCAGGGTGCGGGTGAACGGTTTGGTCCACTGCAGGTTCTCACGCGCGAGACGGGCCCAGAAGCCCTCGAAATCCTTTTCGGCCTCGGCACACAGCGCCTCGTAACCCGCCATGCCCGAAATGCGGGCAGCCTTGGCAACGGCATCCGACGGAGGAAACACGCGGTTTTCAACCAGCACGGACTCGATCGCGGAATTGGACGCACTCATGGTGTTGTCTCCTGGGTCTGTTGGAATTGGGCGGTACTGTCTGCCGCCGCACTTACAAGCCACTGACTGGCACGAAGCTTACAGTCTGCCCCCTAAAATCCGGCGTCGTTCCATCCTTGCACAGGCCTTCATGACCACTCCACCACCCAAAGCTCCGTCCCCCCTGCGGCCCCTGCCCGCGCTGATCTTTGCCAGCCGCTGGCTGCAGTTGCCGTTGTACCTCGGGCTGATCGCCGCGCAGGCCGTGTATGTCTGGCATTTCCTGCTGGAGCTCTCGCACCTGGTCGAGGCCGTCTTTGGCAGCCAGACGGCATTGCAGGCCCTGGTGACGAGCATTGGGTACAAGCCCGAGGTGCAGATCACCTCCCTGAATGAAACGGTGATCATGCTCGTGGTGCTGGCGCTGATCGACGTGGTGATGATTTCCAATCTGCTCATCATGGTGATCGTGGGCGGCTATGAAACCTTCGTGAGCCGCCTGGGCCTGGACGACCACCCCGACCAGCCCGAATGGCTGGGACATGTGAATGCCTCCGTGCTGAAGGTGAAACTGGGCCTTTCGATCATCGGCATCAGTTCCATCCACCTGCTCAAGACCTTCATCAACGCCGCCAACTACGACGTGAAGGTGCTGATGTGGCAAACCATCATCCACGTAGTGTTTCTGGCCAGCGCACTGGCCATTGCCTATACCGACAAGCTGCTCAACGGCGGTCACGACGCGCATTGACCATTTTTAACAAAAACCGCCTGCAGCGCTTTTCAGACCAGCGCCTGTAGCTATCAACAAAATAGCAATAAACCACAAACCGCCCTGGCTCTCACAGGCTCCGGTAAGCGGGCGAAAGCGTCGTCGCCGGCGCAGGTCGCAACCTTCAGGGGCGCCCCTTTCCTCCCGCGGCCGTTCAACCGTGGACGCGCAGACCCCACCCAACACCGGCCCACAAGGCCCCATGCGGCTGCCAGGCGATGGCGCTACCGACCCACCATGTCGCGTGGCACCACCCATGCATCGAACTGCGCCGCCGTGACGTGGCCCGAGGCAATGGCCGCATCGCGTAGACTGCTGCCTTCGGCGTGCGCTTTCTTGGCGATCTGGGCGGCCTTGTCGTAGCCGATGTGCGTGTTCAGCGCCGTCACCAGCATCAGCGACCGATCGACCAGCTCAGCCATGCGCGCACGGTCGGGCTCGATACCGGCTGCGCAATGGTGGTCGAAGCTGGCCATGCCATCGGCCAGCAGGCGCACGCTCTGCAAGAAGTTGTGGATCACCAGAGGCCGGAACACGTTCAGCTCGAAATTGCCCGAGGCGCCGCCGATGTTGATGGCGACGTCGTTGCCCATCACCTGGGCGCACAGCATGGTTATGGCTTCGCACTGCGTGGGGTTGACCTTGCCCGGCATGATGGACGAGCCGGGTTCGTTCTCGGGGATACGGATCTCGCCCAGCCCACTGCGCGGCCCGCTGGCCAGCCAGCGCACGTCGTTGGCAATTTTCAGCAGGCTGGCTGCCAGCGTCTTGAGCGCCCCATGGGCATGGACCAGTGCATCGCAACTCGCCAGCGCCTCGAACTTGTTGGGGGCGGTGACCAGTGGCAGGCCCGTCAGGTCGGCCAGTTCGCGGGCCACGGCCGCCGCGTAGCCGGCGGGCGCGTTGAGCCCTGTGCCAACGGCGGTGCCGCCCAGGGCCAGCTCGCACAGATGCGGCAACGCGGCGCGCACGTGCTGCTCGCCGTGCTGCAACTGCGCCACCCAGCCCGAGATCTCCTGCCCCAGCGTGAGCGGCGTGGCATCCTGCAGATGGGTGCGGCCAATCTTCACGATGCCGTCAAAGGCCGTGGCCTTGGCCGCCAGCGTGGCACGCAGCCGTTGCAGGGCCGGCAGCAACCGGTGCATTAGCGCATCCACGGCGGCCACGTGCATGGCCGTGGGGAAGACATCGTTGCTCGACTGGCTCTTGTTGACCTCGTCGTTGGGGTGCACCAGCCGCCCCGCGCCACGGGGGCCGCCCAGCAGTTCGCTGGCGCGATTGGCCAGCACCTCGTTCATGTTCATGTTGGTCTGCGTACCCGAGCCGGTCTGCCACACCACCAGCGGAAATTCCTGCGGATGGCCCCCTTCGATCACCTCATCGGCAGCCGCCACGATGGCGGTGGTCTTGGCGGAGTCCAGCAGCCCCAGCGCGTTGTTCACGTAGGCGCTGGCACGCTTGACCTGGGCCAGGGCCCGAATCAGCTCGGGCGCCATGCGCTCGCCCGAGATGTCGAAATGCTGTAGCGACCGCTGCGTCTGCGCACCCCAGAGGCGGCGCGCCGGCACCTCGATGGTGCCAAAGGTGTCCTGCTCGATACGAAACGCCTCAACACTTTGCGGTGATGTCATGGGAACCTGCCTTAGACGGTGAAGGATGCGATGCCTGCCGCAGCATACCCATGGAAAAGCCCACAGCACAAGCGACGACCGCAAACGGCAGCCCGCCCGCCTGGCAAGCCCCTGACAGCACCACGCAAGCCCGCAGAGGGATAATCCCCGGTCAGGGCAACGCTGAACAAGCCCGCGCGCTCCGAGCACTCCTGCCATGGGAAGCTGCGGTGGTGCAGATCACGGTGCCTGCGGGGCATCGCTGACATTTGCGCTCCGCAGCCCTTACCGGCCTGGACACACGGCATCACCGCACGCGAGGGTTTGTTCAGCGTCGCCTTTGTGCTTTCCTCCCACTGACCCCATCTGCCATGACCACGACTTCCATTCGCCAAGCCGACCTGATCGAGTCCATCGCCGCCGCGCTGCAGTACATCAGCTACTACCACCCCACCGACTACATTGCCCACCTGGCCCGCGCCTATGAGCGTGAGCAGAGCCCGGCGGCCAAGGATGCGATTGCGCAGATCCTCACCAACAGCAAGATGAGCGCTACCGGCCAGCGCCCCATCTGCCAGGACACCGGCATCGTCAACGTGTTTCTGAAGGTGGGCATGGACGTGCGCTGGGAAGGCTTCACGGGCAGCTTGGACGACGCCATCAACGAAGGCGTGCGCCGTGGCTACAACCACCCCGACAACACCCTGCGCGCCAGCGTGGTGGCCGACCCGCAGTTCGACCGCAAGAACACCAAGGACAACACGCCTGCGGTGATCTTCACCGAGATCGTGCCCGGCAACACCGTGGACATCACTGTGGCCGCCAAGGGCGGCGGCTCCGAAAACAAGTCCAAGATGTACATGCTCAACCCCAGCGACAGCGTGGTGGACTGGGTGCTCAAGACCGTGCCCACCATGGGCGCCGGCTGGTGCCCGCCCGGCATGCTGGGCATCGGCATCGGCGGCACGGCAGAAAAGGCCGTGCTCATGGCCAAGGAAAGCCTGATGGACGACCTGGACATGTACGAACTGCAGGCCAAGGCCGAAGCGGCCAAGAACGGCGGCCCCGCCCTCGACAAGGTCGAAGCGCTGCGCCTGGAACTGTTCGAAAAAGTGAACGCGCTGGGCATTGGCGCCCAAGGCCTGGGTGGCCTGACCACCGTGCTCGACGTCAAGATCAAGATGTACCCCACGCACGCAGCCAGCAAGCCGATTGCGATGATTCCCAACTGCGCCGCCACGCGCCACGCGCACTTCGTGATGGACGGCTCGGGCCCCGTGTACCTCACGCCCCCCAGCCTCGACCTGTGGCCCAACGTGAACTGGGCGCCCGATTACAACAAGAGCAAGAAGGTCAACCTCGACACGCTCACCAAGGAAGAAGTGGCGAGCTGGAAGCCCGGCGACACCCTGCTGCTCAACGGCAAGATGCTCACGGGCCGCGATGCCGCGCACAAGCGCATCCAGGACATGCTGGCCAAGGGCGAAAAGCTGCCCGTGGACTTCACCAACCGCGTGATCTACTACGTGGGCCCCGTGGACCCGGTGAAGGACGAGGCCGTGGGCCCGGCCGGCCCCACCACCGCCACGCGCATGGACAAGTTCACCGACATGATGCTGGAGAAGACCGGTCTGATCGCCATGATCGGCAAGGCCGAGCGCGGGCCCGTGGCCATCGAGTCCATCAAGAACCACAAGTCAGCCTATCTCATGGCCGTGGGCGGTGCCGCCTACCTGGTGAGCAAGGCCATCAAGACCGCCAAGGTGGTGGGCTTCGAGGACCTGGGCATGGAAGCCATCTATGAATTCGACGTGGTGGACATGCCCGTCACGGTGGCCGTGGATTCGGGCGGCACCAGCGCCCACATCACCGGCCCTGCCGAATGGCAAAAGCGCATCGCCACAGGCGAGTTCAAGGGCATCGGAGTCGCTGCCGCCTGAGGGCAGCACCAGCATTCGCCGCAAGCAAAAAGCCGCCGCCAGGCGGCTTTTTTGTGGATCGCTGCCAGAGGCACACTGCTGCCAGCCAACAGGCCAGCGCTTTCGGTGCCATCCAGCGCCTCACACAGGAATCGCCCGCAAGGCAGCCCCGGCACACACCACGAACATCACGGCCGGCAGCAGCCAGCGCACCTGCTGCCGGATACGGATGTGCAGCGCATGGCGCGGCGCATCCAGATTTTCACAGGCTGGCGCCAGCACGCTGTCCACCAGCAGTACCAGCACCAGGTACACGTATCCCAGCGAGATCATCTGCGCCACTGGCGTGTTGAGCGAAATACTGCCCGGAAAGCTCGCCTCGAAGGTAAAGCTGATGGCCGCCAGCGCCAGCAGCGACGAGAACACGATCGAGCCTTTGTCCTTGGCCTGCAGTGCCGGTGCCCACAAAATGTAGATGGACACGGCCAGCACCGTGATGATAGGGATGAAGATCCGCAGGATGTAGCGCTCGGACAGGCGCTCCAGGTGCAGCGTGGTGTTGAGCCGCGAGTAGTGCTGGGCATTCCAGCCAGTGGTCTCGTCGCCAAAGAAATCCATGCCCATGCCCCTCCAATCGGCCACCGACAGGATGGCGGCAATGCCCGAGTAGCGCCGTTCGCGCTCGTTGGCTACGAGGATCGCCTCCTGCTTGGGATAACGCGGCAGCGAAAACGACAGCGTGGGTTGTTGCCGGTCGAAAGGAAATGCCGCAAGGTTCATCGCCACCCGGAAATCGCTCTCGTATCGCTCGACCAGCTGCACCTCGCCATTGGCGTGCACCGACACGGCCAGGCTGTGTGACTGCATCTCGCCAATGCGGTTGTCGGCCAGCAACCCCGGCGTCCAGATCTGCCGGATGTAGGCCTGCGCCTCGTCGCCCACGCGATCGATGCGCTGGCTTCCGGCGCGCACGGCATCGAAGACCAGCCGCGGATCATGCCAGCGCTGCGTGGTCTCGAGGTGCAGGCGCACCTGGCCCGAGACCTCGCGCATGGCCGTGATGTTGAGCACCCTGACCGCCAGCCGCACCCGCATGGGCAGCTCCACGCCCTCGGGCAGATCGGTACCCCGCCCGGCCCACGCCGCGCCCGCCAGGCACCACAGCAACAGCCAAAGCCAGCGGCGGCTCATGCGGTATCCCTGGAGGGGGCGGCCCCCAGCAAAACCACACGCAGCAGGGCAAAAGCCATCATGCCGGTGCACAGCGCCACCACCCACAACTCGGTGCGGGTCTGCTTGATACCCGACTTCAGTTCGGCAAAGTCCTTGAGGATCGCGATGCTGCCGATCATGCGGCCGCTGAAATCCACCAGCGGCTGCGTCATCACGGTGTAATGCCGCTGGTCTGCCCGGTATTCGCCGAAACGGGTTTCCCCCGCCATGTCCAGGCCCTGCTCGCGCAGCAGCGTGGCAAAGCGCCGTTCATCGGTGGTCGCCATCATCACCACGTCGCCGAAACGGCGCCCTTCCAGCTCCTGCCCCACGGGAACCCCGCTCATCTGGGGGCTGACCAGCACGGCGATCTCGGCATTCGTCACGGCCTTGACCGATTCGATCAATGGCTGCACATCCATGCCCACTTCGAACGTTCCCAGGAACTGCTCACCGCGCGCCAGCACCGACACGCCCCGCACCCCAATGCCCGCGCGCCCCATCTCCAGTCCCACCTGGTAATGCCGCGAACGGTTGGCCGCCACCACCATCTGCCGAAAGCCCGAGATGTCGTCATTGAAGTTCCGCGGGCTGTGCATGCGCAGCAGGTATCGGATGTCCTTGCTGTGGAAGCCGAAGATGTTCACTCCCGCCTGCCCCTTCAGGTAGTCGTAGGAGGCCTGCGTGAGGTGAGCCAGCGCGGCACGGTCTTCACGGGCCATGGCATCGAGCACGTCGTCGCGCCGGACTTGCACCTCGGCCTGCGCCAAAGCAAAGCGGCCTGCATTGTCCAGCGCCGCACCCAGCGACAGGCCGACGTTGCGCATCTGCTCCGACCGTTGCTGCGCCAACTGGTGGTCTTGCGCCCCAAAGAGCACCGCCAGCATCAGGCCTTGCGCCAGCACGAGGATCACTGCCGCCGCGAGCGCCGCACCCCAACCGCCACCGCAGCAGGCACGGACCAACCCAGGGCCCAGGGGCCACCATCGAAAGGAAGAAGACATGAGGAGTGAAGAGCGCCAAAGCAAAGGGCGCTCCTTGGAGCGCCTCGGCCGCCCATGCTACGAGTGGGCGATGACAGTGCCATGACGCAGCAGCGCCGCACGCTGGCCCTGTCCTTTCTACAATGCAGGGCTCCATCAACGTCTTTTCTCCGCTATGCCGCAGGCCTCGTCTTCTATCGGTGTGTTTGACAGCGGCGTGGGCGGCCTGAGCGTGCTTCGCGCGCTGATTGCCGCGCTGCCCCATGAACGCTTCGTGTACCTCGCCGACAGTGGAAACGCGCCCTATGGCGAACGTGGCGATGCCTTTGTGGCACGGCGCACGCACGCCATCACCGACTACCTTCAATCGCAGTACGACATCAAGGCGCTGGTGGTGGCATGCAACACCGCCACGGCCGCCGCCATCCATGAGGTCCGCTCCGCCCACCCGGAACTTCCCCTGGTGGGCGTGGAGCCGGCCCTCAAGCCGGCCGTGGGGCTGACGCACACCGGTCGCATCGGTGTGCTGGGCACCCGCGGCACGCTGACCAGCGCCAAGTTCGGGCGGTTGCAGGCCAGCCTGGCAGGCCAGGCCGAATTCGTGGTGCAGCCCTGCGACGGCCTGGCCCATGCCATCGAGCGCAGCGTGGGTTGGCCGTCAGGCCCGAACGCACCCGGTACCGAAACCTTTGCACTGTGCGAAAAATACCTGGCCTCCATGAAGCCATTCGGCTCAGCCCCCGGCAGCATCGACACACTCGTGCTGGGCTGTACCCACTATGTGTTCGTGGAGGAAGCCCTGCGCTCGCTGGTCGGCCCGCAGGTGCAGATGATCGAAACCGGAGAACCCGTGGCGCGGCAAACGCGGCGGCTGCTTGAACAGGAATCGCTGCTGGCCTCTGACGATCCGAACGCGCCCCACCCCGCTCCCGTCCTGCTCACCACCGGCACTCTCGAACTGCTGCAAACGGCGGCGGCACGCTGGCTTCAGCTGCCGCCTGAGTGCTGCAACACGGTCACCATCCCGTAACTGGATAGAGAATCGGGCTGTAGCGCTTATCAATCAGCCGCCTATAGCTATCAAATAGATAGCCAATCCATTCCCCATAAGCGCCCACCACCGTGGTCAAGGTGCGTGAGATACAGGCGCACATCAAACTCGAACTGGTGGTAGTGCGGCTCCATGTGCTCACACAGCTTGTAGAAGGCCTTGTCGTGGTCTTTCTCGCGCAAATGGGCCAGCTCGTGCACGACGATCATGCGCAGAAATTCGTCGGGTGCCTGGCGGAACATCGCGGCCACGCGGATCTCGTGCTTGGCAGCAAGGCGATTGCCCTGAACACGCGACACCGAGGTATGCAAGCCCAGCGCATGGCGCACCACATGAATCTTGTTGTCGAAAACAACCTTGTTCACAGTGCCCGCATTGCGCAGGTGGCGGGCCTTGATCTGCGCCGCATAGTCGTACAGCGCCTTGTCACTGCGCACCGCATGCGGCTCGGGATACCGGCGCAGCAACGCGGTGCCCAGCCGTCCCTCACCCAGCAGATGGCGAGCCTGTTCCCGCAGCGTTTCGGGATAAGAAGCCAGATACGGCAAATCCACGGTCTGTTACCCCGCGCGAAAGTGGAACGACCACCCCCGGACTGAAAGAGCATGCCGGCAGAGACGCCGCCGATGGACGCGCAAAGCTCAGTGCAGATGGCGCGGCCGGCGGCCACCACCGTGGCCGCCCGAGCCCGCCGGCCCGCCCGGCCCCCGAGGGGGTTTGCCGATCTCCAGCGAGTTGACCAAAGCATCGAAACGCTGCGTGAACAGCTTGTCGATCTCAGCCACCACCCCGCCCAGTTCGGCTCCGTCGAAATGGCGCTCCATCATGTTCACAACGTCCTGCACCAGCAAATCGCGCTGCACCTGCATGATGGCAGCAGGCGTGGGGCCCACGAACAGCATCACGAAATCGTCGCGCGACTCGGTGCCGTCGTCTTCCTCGTCCTCGTCGAAATCGGTGTCATAAAACGTCACCTCGATGGCCGCGCCCTGCTCGGCCAATTCGTTGAGACTCATGCACATCTCGTCGAGCGACTGGCGGAAATCCTCGTCACCACGCACCGTCCAGCACATCTGCAGCAAATGCTCCTGTGGATCGAACTTGATGCCGGGCTCTTCTTCGTAGGCACTGGCAGCGCCATCGGCAAGAGAGCGGGCTCCCGCGTACTTCCAGAGGGGTTTGAGCGCGTCCTGAAGCTGGTCGAAACTGGCGTCTGCACGCAGCTGGACCTGCCCATGCACATGGATTTCAAAGGGAGCGTTGTAACTTGACATGATTGAATCGTAGTGGTGCCCCGAGCCGGGGTCGAACCGGCACGCCCCTTTTCAGGAAAGCGGCGGATTTTAAGTCCGCAGTGTCTACCAATTTCACCATCGGGGCGCCGGCTGCCGAACGCACACCTGCGTCGCAGCGTAACCCGGGCTGCGTGCACACGCAATGCCCTGCCGCGTCGATGAAGGCGCCGCCGCACAGATGGCCTTTCGCTTTCACCATGAAAAAAGGGAAGCCGAAGCTTCCCTTGCATATTTGGAGCGGGAAACGAGACAGGCACTAGGGCGCTAAATCCTTGTTTCCCAATCACTTTCTCCGCCGCCGTGAGCAGCGAAGGCCTGAATTATAGCCTTGTTTTTCGCCCTCGGCAACAAGGTTCATCCAACAACTTCCATCAGCATCCAAGAACTGCCATTCCATCCCCTGACAACGGACGCAGAACACATCGCTACCAGAGGCCCCTCCCGGCAACGCCGTTGGCACGTCCAGGTCTTCTCACGTCAGGAATGGCATCAGCATCGAGCGTTGAAACCGCGCTTGGTTTGATGCCGTGCGCACCACAGCGCAAGGCTGTTCGTGATGAAGGCCATGTGGCGAGCGAGGAAAGATGGGGTGCATGTTCACATCGCCTGGTCGGCTGGCAACCGTGTGGGAGCGACGCGCAACAGCCTCAAACTAGCCACAGCCCATGATCGCTGGATGCTATATCGATATATCAGGATGCCGGAACAGGCATCACACGCGCGGCTTTCTCTATGTCCCTCTGGACGTTGAGCAACGACTGCGACCCAGCGCGACTTGTGAAACCGTAGGGATATCAGACCATAGCGAATCGGTCTTGATGGGCTTGACGCACCCCATGACGCTGGCACCGTGAGCGCCATTGTCGAGCGTGCTTCTTCCTTGTTACTCGACGGGCCGGCAACTGGTCGATTCTTGCACATCGAGCAAGATAGGACCACCTGTGGCGGATGCCATGATCTCGTCCGCCCACGTTCCGGGGCATCGTCCCAGGCATCAGCCACAGGCAAAACGACACAACAGCCCTTGGCAGGGCAAGAAAGGAGCCGGTGATGTAGCGCTTCCGAAAGGAGACGAAAACATGCACAAGGAGCCACCATTATCAAAGGTGTTCTATCGTCCCATCGAAGCTGCCATACGGTGGGCTGGGTTGCTGCGGTACAAGGCGTCGATCCTCGCTTCGATCGCATCACCGCGGTGCCTGCCGCAGATGTTGGACTGCCCGCGATGGAACGAGTGTCGGCTGTATTCGGAACGCATCTACGACGGCATCCTCAATGCCGAACTGCCCTTCGGAAAGAACGGGATCACGCTCAATGACCCAGAGTTGGTGAGTTCACCTGATCTGACCGTCCGCCACGTCGATCTGAAACGCTGGATGCGCACCCACTATCCCGAGCATCGGCCCGGGTTCCTGTTCAGCCGCAGCGAGCGCATGGCGCATCCCTTCATCAGCCTGGAAACAGGACAGGCGATCCTGCTGGAGCGGCTCGCTCTACAGGCCGCGCTGGACCATAGCCGGCGCGAGATGCGCGAACTGCAAGCGCAACACGAAGCCTTGCTCAAGCAGTCTGCTGTGCTCCTGGCGTCCAAGCAGTGCGCGATCAGTGATCGAGCAGAGACCACGTACCTGAACATCATCGGCGGCATGCTGACGCTGATGCTGGGTCAATCCCCATCGGGTGTGCCGTACTCCAGCTTCAAGACGCAGGAGGCAATCGTCACTGCATTGCTCGCCCACTATGGCGGCACTATGGGCATCACGGAGCGAACCTTGAACGGCAAGTTCGCCAATGCCAGGAAGAATGTGCGTAGCGCAGCGGCGTGAATTCTTCCAGCTTGTATGTGCAGTCGCGGAGATTGCATTTGCAATGTCTTTCCGCAGCCATGTCTATTGAATAGAGGTCACGCCAACAAACGCCACTGAGCGTTCAGGAGTGACCGCCATGTCGCAAGTACCTGTACTGCCACCACACGAGCGCCGCATCCTGCGGCTCGATGAAGTTGAAGCGAAGTCCGGCTTCAAACGCGCTCACATCTACAACCTGATGAAGAAGCGCCAGTTCCCGCAGGCGCTGCGACTGGGTGTGCGCGCGGTGGGCTGGGATTCGATCGAAATCGACCAGTGGATCGCCGAACGCCTCAACAACCGCACCTGACCCGTTCTCCCTCGGATTTCCCCATTCCCAGACGGAGAGCGCCATGCAGGTTGTATCCATCATCTCGACCAAGGGCGGCGTCGGCAAAACGACCACCGCCGCCAACCTCGGCGGACTGGCCGCCGACGCGGGCCTGCGCGTGCTGCTGCTCGACCTCGACGTACAGCCCACCTTGTCCTCCTACTATGAGCTGGCCCGCCGCGCATCGGGCGGCATCTATGAACTGCTGGCCTTCAACGAGCGCGACCTCGGCCAACTCGTGTCCCGCACGACCATCGCCGGCCTGGACCTGGTGCTGTCCAACGACCACCGGGGCGAGTTGAACACCTTGCTGCTGCACGCGCCAGATGGGCGCCTGCGGCTGCGGCACCTGCTGCCGGTTCTGGCGCCCCTCTACGACCTGGTGCTGATCGACACCCAGGGTGCGCGGTCGGTGCTGCTGGAGATGGCGGTGCTCGCTTCCGACGTTGCGCTGTCGCCCGTGACCCCGGAAATCCTCGCGGCGCGCGAGCTGCGGCGCGGCACCATGCAGTTGCTGGAGGACATCGCGCCGTACCGGCACCTCGGCATCGAGCCGCCGCCGCTCCACCTGCTCATCAACCGCGTCCATCCAGTGTCCACGAACGCCCGGCTGATCCAGCAGGCCCTGCGCGACCTGTTCCAGGACCACGCCGGCATCCGCGTGCTGGCCACCGACGTGCCGGCCATCGAAGCCTATCCGCGCGCCGCGACGCGCGGCCTGCCGGTGCATCGGATCGAGTACCGCCAGCCACAGGGCAGAGTCGCCCCCGCCGCGCTCGACACCATGCGCGATCTCGCCGCCGAATTGTTCCCGCAGTGGCAGCACCGATTTGCCACAGTGTCCGGTCGTCCGCCACACCCTCTTGAAGCCGGGAGGCCCCATGGCGAACGCACATGAACTGGCCCGAGGCCACAAGCGGTTGCGCGCCCTGATCGAGTTCGCTGTCGGCGAAGGCTGGCACGTCAAGCGCACGCCCGGCGGCCACCTCAAATTCACCAAGACAGGCTGCGCCGCGATCTACACCAGTTCGACGGCCAGCGACCATCGGGCGGCCCTCAATGCCCGTGCGCAGATCCGCCGCGCCGAGCGCGAGGCCCGATCCCAAGCGCGGGGAGGCCGTCATGGCTGAGATCACCTCCCAGCAGATGGCCGGCAAGCTGCTCGCGGCCGGGTTCGAGCGCAGCGGCCCGTCCGCCTCGGCGCTGAGCGACCCCATCGCCGACACGCCGATGGTCGTGACCCTCGACCAATTGCGTCCCTATGACCATGACCCGCGCAAGAAGCGCAATCCTGCCTATGAGGACATCAAGGCGTCCATCCGCGAGCGTGGCTTAGACGCGGCGCCGGCCATCACCCGACGGCCCGGCGAGGACCACTACATCATCCGCAACGGCGGCAACACGCGGCTGGCCATCCTGCGCGAACTGTGGTCGGAGACCAAGGACGAGCGGTTCTTCCGCATATCGTGCCTGTTCCGGCCGTGGCCCAGCCGCGGCGAAGTCGTCATGTTGACCGGCCACTTGGCCGAGAACGAATTGCGCGGCGGCCTCACGTTCATCGAGCGCGCACTTGGCGTCGAGAAGGCGCGCGAGTTCTACGAACAGGAGAGTGGCAACACCTTGAGCCAGTCCGAACTGGCGCGCCGCCTCGCTGCGGATGGCTTTCCCGTCCAGCAGTCGCACATCAGCCGGATGAACGACGCGGTGCGTTACCTGCTGCCCGCGATCCCCACCGTGCTCTATGGCGGCCTCGGCCGCCACCAGGTCGAACGCCTATCGGTCATGCGCAAAGCCTGCATGCTGGCATGGGAGCGCTACGCCAAGGGCCGCTCACTGGTTCAGGACTTCGACGAGTTCTTCCAGGAAGTGCTCTCGCAATTCGACGTCCAGGCCGACGAGTTCTCCGCGCAGCGCGTACAGGACGAGTTGATCGGCCAGATGGCCGAACTGCTGGGCGTCGATTACGACGTGCTCGCGCTGGACATGACCGAATCCGAGAGCCGCCAGCGCGCCTTGGTCAGCGACCCAACGCCACCCTCGATGCCGCCGACATTGCCGGAGCCGGGAGCTGTCGCGCGTTTCCCTGCCGATACCTCGCCGCCCATCGCAGGGCCTGAGCCGGCAGCGCCGCCTGCAGGCCGACCTGCGGCCACCCCCTCCGCGCGCGAGATCGACGCGGATGCCAGCCAGACGAGCATGGCCAGTCGGACAGCGGATGACCACCTGCTTCAGGAGCACATCGTCTCGCCCGCGCCGACGACCGAACGGCTTCAGTCCATCCAGCGCATGGTCGCCGACCAGTTGGGCGATGCGCTGCCGCCCGACTTCTCGGCGAACGTCTTGCAGTCCATCCCGGTGCAGGCCGGCGGGCTCTATCCGATCTCCGATGTCTGGTACATCGACCCGAGCCTGGACACGCCCGAGTGCTTGCGCATCCACGTCGCGCAGTTCGCCCGCGAGATCGCGGGCGAGGCCGACCTGGACGAGTGCATCGACGACCGTCCAGACGGCATCGGCTTCGTCTGCCGTGCCCGCACCCAGGACCCGGGGCCGCTGGGCCGTGCCGTCCTGGCGCTGCTGGCGTGCCTGGCTGGTCAGCAGCCCGCCGACGTCGGCCTGGATCACGGACAAATCGTCATCGACCTGCCGGCGCTGCTGCACGGCCAAGGCGAGGCAGCTCGGCGGTTGAGCGACACCGCACT
Source organism: Acidovorax delafieldii 2AN (assembly GCF_000175235.1). Lineage (GTDB taxonomy): Bacteria > Pseudomonadota > Gammaproteobacteria > Burkholderiales > Burkholderiaceae_C > Acidovorax > Acidovorax delafieldii_B. The sequence continues at coordinate 53,322 of NZ_ACQT01000005.1, forward strand.
GGTCAAGCTGTTCCGGTTGCTGCGGCTGGCCCGCCGTCTGCTCGACCTGGAAACCGGCACTGCGGACGCTGGAACGTAAGCGAGGGAGGCCAACATGTCCGCACCACACCCACTCAACCAGGCCGTCATCGCCCAGGCCCTCTATGACCTGCGCAATGGGCAACTGCGCCGCTGCAAGTTGATGGGGTTTGGCGAGGAAGAACTGGATGCCCTCAAGCATCCCGCGCTGATCAGCGTGCTGGCCAACGCCAACGTCTCGTGGTGCTCCGTGACGGTCAACCGCGAAGTGCTCCGGCGTCTGCTCAGGCAGGCGCAGGATGTGGAGAAGGAGATCGCCACGGTCGATCGCATGCTCAGGCTGGGCGCGAGCACCGAGATGGTCAGCAGGTTCTATGGTTTAACTCATCAAGAGGTGGCGCTTCGGCGCGAAATCCTCGGCCTGCCTAAGCGCAAGGGCCGGCACCCCGTTCTGGACGAGACGCAGGACACGAAGCTGTGGCGGCAATGGAAGGCCGTGACCAGCAGCAGAAACGTCGATCTCGAAGACGAAACCTCCATCCTCGACGCCGCCATGGATCTGGCCGAAGGCATGTCGCTCCCTCTGTCGGTGGTCTGGGCCTCGATCAAGAGCTGGGTCGATCAGGGCTTGGGTTGAGCCATGGCCGTGGACGACACCGCACCACGTCGTGGCCCCGTCGCACTCGCGGACCTGTTCGACGCGGCGCTGAAGGACCTTGCGCCCAAACCCAAAGCCGACGTGCCCCCGTCCACACCCACGCCCGTCCCGGTGTCCACGGCCCCGGCGTCTGGCGATGCGTTCCTCTTCAGCGGCAACCGGCACGAGACCGTGCCGCGGCGGCTGTTCCTCGACCGCAGGCTGACACCGCTGGAGCGCAACGCCTGGCAGGTGTTCCGGCTGATGCTCAACGACGATGGTGTGACGGCATTCCCCACCTATGAGCAGTTGCGGCCCTGGCTGGCCTCGATGCCATGCGCCGGGCAGGCTTCGCACGAAACCGTGGCGCGAGCCCTGACGCTGCTGCGCCTGACCCGATGGCTGAGCCTCGTTCGGCGGCGACGCGACCCCAAGACCGGCCGCATCCTCGGCAACCTCTATGTCCTTCATGACGAGCCGTTGACGCCCTTTGAAGCGATGCAGCTCGACGCCGACTACCTGGCGCTGGTCAGCCAGTCCCTCGGCCACGCGGCCAAGGCCGTGCAGATGGTCGGTCTGAACACGCTCAAGGAAATCGCGGAAGACCCGCTTCTGTCCGGCCGCACACTGCCGTCACGGCTGCAGGTCCTGGCCGAACGCCTCGCCAGCCAAGGCATCACGGCGACCGAAAGTTATCCACAGCAAGAGGACATCCACGATTCCGAAGAAGGGGCTTCGAGCCTTCTTCGGAATCGTGATGACCCCACTTCGGAATCCGAAGCAGGGCCGAAACCCGCGCCAGACGCCTCTCTTCGGAATCCGAAGCAGGCCCGTACAGTACGTAGTAGTTGTATTAATGAAGTACGTACTACCGCGCAGGCGCGTGCGCTGGGCGACCTGCAATGGCCCAAGCGCTTCGCGGAACTGAAGGCAGAGCAGCAGACAGGTGCCAGGGTGGCGTTGCAGCAGGTCGATGCCTCGCTGAGACAGGCCGTGCTGGACGAATGGGCCACACGATGCAGCAGCCACGGCATCCGCAATCCGGCTGGGTATTTGTTCGGCATTATCCAACGGGCCATCCATGGCGAGTTCAATGCCTGGGCCAAGAAGGACGCGCCATCGGTCCCCGTTCCTCCAAGCCAGCGGCCACCACCTGCACCGCCACCTCAGCCGCAGGGCAAGCCCGTGCCACCGGAAGTCGCCAAGCAGCACATCGAACGGCTGCGCAATCTGCTCGCCAGCAAGTGAGAAGGCCTGCAAGGCGGCGCAAGTAGATGTCCATGGCCGCCGGTAGAGCTATCCCCTGGGGATAGTTCCACTGCCGAGCACGGCGCGGAGCAGTCGCAGGTCCGCCATCGACCATCTGTCACAGAGTCAGTGTTGTCCGCCCCGATCCCGGCGTGCAGCGTTCCTTGGCGCTCCATGGAGCTATCCCCAGGGGATAGCTCGCGCCGCATGCACCCGCCGCGCCCTGAACCGGGGACTGGCGGGTTTCGGTTTGTTGACTGACTGCCTTCCGCTTCCTGCCGAAGCTGGCCGCTCTTTTCCAACAACGAGCGGACACCATGGCAACGACCAACGAACCCCTGCAACTGAATCTCGGCTCCTTGCGCAGCGCGATGTCGCTGACGCTACACACGCACCACGCCTCGCGCATCTGGCATGGCCGCGCCGCCGCCGAGGGGCGACCGGGCATCGTCGGCCTGAACGGCTACATCGCCCAGATGAACAAGATGCGGCGCGGCTCGGAGCAGGACGACCCGTACAGCGACTTCTGGATGCTGCGCATCGAAGACAAGCTCGACCAGACGAAAGCCACGCTGCAATCGCTGCGCGAGCAAGTGGACCAGGCGCTCGCGAGCGTGCCGCCGGCACTCACCCTGGGCGAGAACCTCAACGTGCAACCCGTCAAGCTGCCGCTGTTCGTCAATGCGCAGCTCGGCTTTGCCGCGGTGTATCTGCTCGCCGACTACGACGACATCGCCCGCAAGCTGATCCTCGCGCACCACACCGCGCTGATCGATCGCTCGACGCTCGAACGCTGGCTCAACGAGGGCGCGCATGCGCTGCGCAGCCTGTTCTCGTTGGCCCAGCAGTACCGCTATTCGGGCTGCACCCGCGACGACTTCGCGGCGAAAAACGCCGCAGCACGCGCGGCGCTGGAGAAGTTCGGCGAGCTGCCGCAGGACGTGCTGGAAGGCACGCGCCGCTCGAAGTTCGCGCCGCCCATCGTGCGCCGTGGCCTGCAGCAGCGCAATGACGATCCTGCCGCAGCCGATTCCCCCAACGACGAGGCTGCCACCACCGAGACCCCCGATACGCCGGCAGGTGAGGACGCGCAGGCATGAGCGCCCCGAACTGCGACACCCGCTACTTCCGTCCGCTGCAACAGACCGCCTTCATGCGGCTGGAACACGCCGCCTCTCTAAAAGGCCTTTTAAAGCCCTTTAAAGGTAAAGGGGACTTGGAGGCCTGGGCCAGCCAGTGCTTCGCCATGCGCGACGAACTGATTGGCTTGGCGCAGCGACAGGTGCTGCAACAGGCTGTCGGGCATCCCTTCCACCTGCTACCCATCGAGCTGGCCCAGCAGACAACTGGCGCGGGAACGACGTTCCTTCGCTGGCGAAAGCACGACCGCTCGGCCATGGGCGTAGCCCTGTGGCAGGAGCTGATGGCGAGCACCAGCACGCCGGCCAACCTGCTGGCCGACCTGCACGCGATCGAGCTGCAGCGCATCACGTTGAACATGCAGATCAGCCTGCTGCACACCTTGGGCAGGCAGGCGCAGGAATGCGCCAGCAAAGCGGCCGAGGCGGACAACGCCTACCTGCGCCGGCTCACGTCCACCCCACCCGCAATGCGCGATCGGTGATTGCGCCAGCCATCCCAGCACGCGCCCGGCGCCGACGAGGCACGGGTATTTCAACCACCACGGAGATCACACCATGAGCACGCATTTTTCTGGCGAGGGCAACATCGGCTCGCCACCGGAGTACCGCGAATTCCCCAACGGCAACGACGAGCCGCGGCGCTTATTGCGGCTGAACGTCTATTTCGACAACCCCGTCCCCACCAAGGGCGGCGACTTCGAGGACCGCGGCGGTTTCTGGGCGCCGGTGGAAATCTGGCACCGCGACGCCGCCCACTGGAAGGACCTCTACCAGAAGGGCATGCGCGTGCTGGTCATCGGCCGCATGGAGCGCGAACCCTGGACGGACAACGAGGATCAGCCACGCGAGACCTGGCAGATCAACGCGCGCAGCGTCGGCATCTTGCCGTTTCGCATCGAGTCCGTGACCCTCAGCCCCAGGCAGCAGGAGACCACACAGGACGCGCAGCCGAAACCCCAGCCCGCCCAGGAACCGACCGCGCCGAAGGAGCCGAAGCGCAGGAAGTGACCCGACATGGGGCGGCGGCGGTTGTCCGTCGCCCCATGCCCTCGCGAGCTATCCCCAGGGGATAGCTCCATCAACGTCCACCGGCTTCCACGCGCTCCCGAAAATCGCGGCTCCCGGCGCGCACACCCCGGCCGCAAGCCACTCCTGTCCCCGCCATTCCATCCCGTGAAAGTGGTCGCCACCACATGCGGCTTGTTTGCTGCTGCCCCTGGTGGTGCTCGGCATCCTCGATTCCAGCAACTCAGTGAACCACGGAATTCGGATGGACGGACATGCGGCTGTTTTTGTGCGAGAAGCCCTCCCAGGGCAAAGACATTGGCCGGATTCTCGGCGCGACGCAGCGCGGTGAAGGCTGTCTCAGCGGCTCCGGCGTCACCGTCACCTGGTGCATCGGCCATCTCGTCGAAGCGGCAGCCCCCGAGGTCTATGACGCGGCGCTCAAGCGCTGGTCACTGGAGCAGTTGCCCATCATTCCCCAGCAATGGCGGGTCGAAGTCAAACCGAAGACTGCCACGCAGTTCAAGGTCGTCAAGGCGCTTCTGGCGAAGGCGACCCATCTGGTCATCGCCACCGATGCCGACCGCGAGGGCGAGCTGATCGCCCGCGAGATCATCGACCTGTGCGGCTACCGCGGCCCCATCGAGCGGCTATGGCTGTCGGCGCTCAACGATACGTCGATCCGCACCGCGCTCGGCAAGCTGCGGCCGTCATCCGACACGCTGCCGATGTACTACTCGGCGCTGGCGCGTTCGCGCGCCGACTGGCTCGTGGGCATGAACCTCAGCCGGTTGTTCACCGTGCTCGGGCGGCAGGCGGGCTATGACGGCGTGCTCTCGGTCGGGCGTGTCCAGACGCCGACGCTCAAGCTCGTCGTGGACCGCGACCGCGAGATCGCGGCTTTCAAGTCGGTGCCGTTCTGGGCCATCGACGTGACCCTGTTCGCAGGTGGACAGGCTTTCAGTGCGCAGTGGGTTCCGCCCGATGGCTGCACCGACGACGCGGGCCGCTGCCTGCAGCAGCCCATCGCTCAGCAGGCCGCGCAGCAGATCCGCGCTGCGGGTACTGCCCAAGTGGTGTCGGTCGAGACCGAGCGCGTGCGCGAAGGCCCGCCGCTGCTGTTCGACCTGGGGACGCTCCAGGAAGTCTGTTCCAAGCAGTTCGGGCTGGACGTTCAAGAGACCCTTGAAATCGCCCAGGCCCTGTACGAGACCCACAAGGCCACGACGTACCCGCGTTCCGATTCGGGCTATCTGCCCGAAAGCATGTTCGCCGAGGTGCCCACGGTCCTGGACAGTCTGCTCAAGACAGATCCGTCACTGCGCCCGATCATGGACCAGCTCGATCGCTCGCAGCGCTCGCGTGCCTGGAACGACGGCAAGGTCACGGCGCACCACGGCATCATCCCGACGCTCGAACCCGCGAACCTCGCTGCGATGAGCGAGCGGGAACTGGCCGTGTACCGCCTCATCCGGGCGCATTACCTGGCGCAATTCCTCCCTCACCACGAGTTCGACCGCACCGTCGCCGAGCTTTCCTGCAGCCAGCAGAAGCTGGTGGCCACCGGAAAGCAGGTGGTCGTCAATGGCTGGCGTCTGGTGCTGGCCGAGCCCCAATCGGACGAGGACGGTGAAGCCACGGCGCGCAGCCAGGTGCTGCCCGCCCTGCGCGAGGGCATGGCGTGCCAAGTAGCCGAGGCAGAGGTCAAGGCGCTCAAGACGATGCCACCCAAGCCCTATACGCAGGGCGAACTGGTCAAGTCGATGAAAGGCGTGGCGCGCTTCGTGACCGACCCGCGCCTGAAACAGAAGTTGAAGGAAACGACGGGCATCGGCACCGAAGCCACGCGCGCCAACATCATCACTGGCCTGCTGACGCGGGGCTATCTCGTGAAGAAAGGACGCTCCATTCGCGCATCGGATGCGGCATTCACGTTGATCGACGCCGTGCCTGCGGCGATTGCCGACCCCGGAACCACCGCCGTGTGGGAGCAGGCGCTCGACATGATCGAGGCCGGACAGCTCACCCTTCAAGTCTTCATCGGCAAGCAGGCCGCCTGGATTTCGCAACTGATCGCGCAGTACGGCAGCACCTCGCTGTCCATCAAGGTTCCCCAGGGACCCGCTTGCCCGCAGTGCGGCGCACCGACGCGCCAGCGCACCGGCAAGACCGGCCCCTTCTGGTCATGCAGTCGCTACCCCGACTGCAAAGGCACGCTGCCGGTCGAAACCGGCGCGTCCAAGCGCGGTGCCTCGCGCCCGTGCAGTAGCGGCCGCAAAGGCTCTTGACCGACCCCGTTCCCCGAGAGCCGTGCCCGCCATCGGCGGCGTGGCCCATGTCCCGCACGCCCTGCGGGATGCCCAGCGCGCAACGCCTTCTCTTGTCCGTGTGCGCGTCCCGCCCAGCCGTACCCGGCTGCGGGACCTGAAGGTAGCTTCTCCGCGAACCATGTCCGGGGTCTCCCGGCGCATTCTGTTGATCTGCATTTTTCCGCCCCTGCGAAGGGTCCCCCGATGGCTTGCCAGGCTGCGAGCCACCCGGAGACCCTTCACGGTCAGCGGTATTCGATGCCGTGCCCAACGGCGAAAAACTGGGCTCCTTTTGTGCGCGGATGTGCGCCAGAAGATACCGGCGCCAACCACGACATGCGCCGGGTGTGATTGCTGACAGCAGACGGTTCTAGCGACGACCGGGCCTGCCAATCAGCCCACGGGTGGTTCTGTCCTCCCGAGCCGAAGGCCGCTGGGCCTTCGGCGCCTTTCTCCTGCCGATCAACGTCCCGGCCCGGCCAAACGGTCCAGGGCCACACGAACAGGAGACACGCCATGAACCCGCAACCTCGCACCCCACGCGGTGCGCCCCAGCCCGCGCCACTGCTGTACGGCAGCGTGTGCAGCGGCATCGAGGCCGTGAGCCTCGCCTGGCAACCCCTCGGCCTCGAAGCCGCATGGTTTGCCGAGATCGAGCCGTTCCCGAGCGCCGTGCTCGCCCACCGTTACCCCCGCGTGCCCAATTTGGGCGACATGACCGCGATCGCCCGCCAGGTGCGTGCCGGCACCGTGCCGGCGCCCGACATCCTGGTCGGCGGCACGCCGTGCCAGTCGTTCAGCGTTGCAGGTAGCCGCCGCGGGCTGGATGACCCGCGCGGAGCCCTTTCCCTTGCCTATGTGGAGCTTGCAAATGCCATCGACCAAACCCGCCATCAAGACCGCCGCCCGGCGGCAACGCTCGTCTGGGAAAACGTCCCAGGCGTCCTCAACGACCGCAGCAATGCCTTCGGGCATTTCCTGGGCGCATTGGCCGGAGAAAGCCGTCCGCTCCAGCCGCCAGGGGATCGGTGGGCGCACGCTGGTTGTGTGTCTGGACCCCGCCGCCGCATCGCCTGGCGCGTGCTCGACGCTCAATATTTCGGCGTCGCCCAACGCCGCAAGCGCGTGTTTCTTGTGGCAAGTGGTGGGGATGACCTCGATCCCGCCGAAGTACTTTTTGAGCGCGCAGGCCTGCTCGGGGATTCTTGTGCGGGCCGCGCGCCGTGGCAAGAAGCTGCCCGCGTTGCTGGACCGGGTACTGAATCAGCAGGCGCAGGCCTCGCAGGATTCGCAGGACTGAAGCAGTTCTACGGCAAGGTCACGACGACGTTCGGATTCAGCGGCGGCATTGGCCCCGTCGATGTGGCGGCATGCCTCATGGCCGCTGGCCCTAAGCACGACATTCGCACCGAGACGTTCATGGTGCAGTCGGTCGCCGGCAGCATCGCCCACGCCCTCGACACCGCCAACAACGGCAAGGGCAGCAGCGAGGACGGTACCGGCAAGGGTGTTCCGATCATCGCCTTCACCGCCCAGGGCAGCGGCGCCGATGCCACGCTCGACCTGACGCCGACGCTGCGCGCTGGCAGCCATCGCAACAGCCATGCGAACGCCGGAGTCGTGCCCGCCATCGCCTTCGCGCAGAACAACCGTGGCGAAGTACGCTTCGAATCGGGCCATGGCCAGGTCGCTTGCACCATCCTGTCCAACGGCAAGCCTGGCTACGGGGTGCCGATGGTGGCCTGCGTGTCCCTGCGCGGCCGTGAGCAGGGTCTTGCCGCCGAGCTGGACGGCAACGTAGCGGCCGCGCTACGCACCAGCGGCGGCGGCGCGGACAAGCCCCATGTGCTGGCCCCCGACTTCGCGGCGCATTTCCGCTACGGCTGGAACGACCCCGGCCCCGGCGACTGGTCGCATTGGCGCGTGCGGCGGCTGATGCCCGTGGAGTGCGAGCGGCTGCAAGGCATGCCCGACGACTACACGCTGATCCCGTACCGCGGCAAGCCCGCCGCGGACGCGCCGCGCTACAAGGCGATCGGCAACTCCATGGCCGTCCCGTGCATGGCATGGCTGGGCCAGCGGCTGGTGCAGTGCCTGCACAAGACGGGCTCGACCGCTTCGGATTGATCGGCGACGCAGCCTGCGGGCCGCGCCATTCTTCCTCCTGCACTGCCGATGTATCGGCAGCAGCCCGCAGCCAGGGTGTCAAGGCTGCCGCGGGTTCCACCCGCGCCACCCGCCAGTTCGCCTCGGCATCTCACCGGCGAACGCTGCCCACCGGGGCATTGATGCCTCTTTTTTCTCCAACCCACGGGATGGCCGCCACGTCCCGTCAGGGGCATGTCGCCACCCGGTCGATTTCAGGACTTCCCATGGACAACATCTCCAAGCAAGACCGCATCACGCTGAAGAACCTCAAGGTGGCCGACTTTGCCAGCGAGGAAACGATGTGCTTCAGCGCCACCGTCATGTTCGACGGTACTCCCATCGCCGAGGCCCGCAACGACGGCCACGGTGGCTCGACGTTCCTGCGCGCGCTCAATGGCAAGGCGGCGCTGCTGGCTCAGGCCGAAACCTTCGCCAAGGGACTGCCGCCTGCGCCGCTCGACCTCGGCCAAGAGGGTGAAGCCCCTCACTACATCGCCATGACGCTCGACTTCCTGGTCGATGAACTGGCCGATGCCATGCACGCAGAACGCAAGGTGCGAGCCGCGTTCAACCGAGACATCGGCAACAAGGTGCTGTTCATCAAGGACGGCAAGCTGCTGTTCATCAAAGGCATCAAGCTCAAGGCCATCGCCGACCGCAAGGCGTACTTCGCTTCGCTGCGCGCCCGGCAGGCCCAGCCCATCGTCATCCTCGCCGAGCTTCCGCCCGAGCAGGCATTCGACCTGTGGAAGCAGCATGTCCTGGGCGACAAGCCCGACTGACCAAGCGCCGACGCACCCTCCTGACAGCCCCGCACTCGATGCGGGGCTTCTTTTTCTCTGTGCGCATCAATCGGGGCTGGGCCGGATGCCGTTTTCCAACTGACGCAGCGAGCCCCGCACACGAAGCTGCCCGCATGTTCGCTGATTCGTCAGCACATGCCAGCAGCCAGGGTTTCCAGGCTGCCGCGGGTCTCACCCGCGTCACCCACCAGTCCGCATCGCATCCATTGCGCGGACGTGCGTCCTCGTGACGCTGATGCTTTTTATCCACCGCGTGCGGGAGCTGCCATCCCGTGAGGGACGAGGCCCCGCTTTTCCAAGGAGCCCGTCCATGTCCCAGCAAGCCTCTTTCGGCCAGTCCTTCGGGAAATTGGCCCTGACCTACTGCGGCAAGTTCCTGCCGCTCGAAGTCCTGCAAAGCGCCGCCGGTCACTACATCGGCACGCGCGATACCGAAGGCCCCGTTTCGCGGGAATCCCGCGAGTACTTCCGTAGCCATGCCGCGGCTCAACGTGCCCTCGAAAGAGGCGGCTGGTCCCAGCTCGCCATCCCCTGATCCAACTAGAGAGGAATCACGTCATGAACCAGCTACTTCCACAGGAAGTCGTCGATCAGATCATGCGGGAAGAACAGCATTTCGCTGCCGCGCCCCAAGCCTTTTTCGAGGCATGGAAGCGCGGCGTCGAGATCGCTGGCCCCGAATGGTTCGGCGATGGCACCCGTGAAGGTCTGAACCAGGCCAAGAGCAAGTGGGATCTGCGTCCCAACATGCTGCTGCTCAACGATGCCCTCGGCGTCCTGAGCAGCGGGGAACGCATGTTCCTGTCCGCCATGGTCAGCTTCTACAACGCGCGTGAGGGCGGTGCCATGCTCAAGCGCTGCCATTTCTACGGACTGTCCGACTTCGACGGTCTCGATCTGCAACGCCGCAAGGTCATCGCCGACCTGCTCGTGAACTACAACGGTTGGTGAGCCGGTCCCCGGCACACCACCATGTCTTCGTTCACTCCCGATGAGGGACATGCGCCCACAAGGCCGTGTCCCTCATTTATTTCCCGCCGTCCAGCGCAGTGCTGACACCGTCGTGGTCAGCCTTGTCTGACGCATTTTCCACTTTCAACCCACCGGGTCCAATTCCCGGTGGCGGGAATTGGCTCCATTATTCAATCTGGAGTGTTCCCATGTCCCAGAAACCTAATCCCTTTCTCCGCGGCTACTGGAATCTGAAAATCGTCCGCACGCTGTGCATCAGCTACGACGATGGAAGTCCGCATGTCTGGCGAAACATCCACCCGAGCCAAGAGCACCTCTCCGACGAGGAACTGGTTTCATCGTCCTGCATTGTCACCAGCGATTTCGCGGTGGTCACGAACGGCCCTGAACCCGTGAGCGCCGAGGTACTGGCCGAATGCGATGCCGGTGAAGGTGTCAGCGGCGAAGGCGCGATCGGGGCCGTGGTCTATGCCATCCATGGTGACGACCTTGACGGCCGCCCAGTCCACGTCGGTGACGCCTATTCGGCCGAGGGTGCGCGGGAAGTCGTGCGGCGCCTGAGTTTCGAGACCGGCTATTACAGTCGGTGCTGGGAGATCAGCCGTGAGCACATCACGGTGGATACCTGGCACTACCTCGCCAACCTGGCGGACCTCGCCACGCCGGAGGCCATGCTGTTCATCGCCTTCCGGGTGCCGTACAGCCCGGCTATCGGCGTCAAGCTGATCTCCACGCCCTGGACGGACCAGAACCTGGAGCACGCCGAGGGCATCACCGCCGAGCAGCTTCGGCAGGAGCATCGGAACAAGGGCATGCCGGACGACTTGGCGGACATCCTTGACCTGGCTGGCCAGGCCGATGTGCGCATCCTGATCCTCGACGCCGACGCACCCGCGCTGCTGGGCCTGCCACTGGCCGAGTCCTAGCAGCCGCGCGACGCGCCAGCCTTCCTCTTTGCCGCCATACCAGCCCGTCTCCCGCCAGGAGTCGGGCTGGTCCATTTTCATAGGAGCAACCTCATGTTCCCGGACCTCATTTCGCGCGCACCGGACTTCGAGCACCAGCTCGGAGCCTGCGTCAACGCCATGAGCCAGGACGACGCTATCGGCCAGATCCTGGTATTCGAGCGCACGCACGGCACGCTGCACATGCGCCATATCGCCAGCGCCGACCTGGCGGACACCGACATTGACGACTACGAAATGGTCGTGTTCGACGGTGGCAACACCAGCGGCGACACCTGGAAGCACGTGTTCTTCCCGCGTCAGCGCGAGCACTACTTCGTGTACGCAGCCTGACCTATCCAGCCCCTTTCGAGGGACTTTTTCCTGCGCCCAGCGCAGGAAACCGGGTGCGGCGAAGTGCCGTTTCATGCGGGCGAGTAGCCCGACCCAGGGCCATCCTTGCCCCATGTTCGTCGGCGTTGCCGACACATGCCCAGACAGCCAAGACCTTCGAGGCTGCAAGCGCGGGAAACCGTGCTGGTCGTTTCTTCCTACGGACGCACCGCGTCCATCCACCCACAAGGGACCTCTCCCTTGCGGGCGGGGAATCCCTTGTTCTTCCTCAAGGAGATTCCCATGGACCGTTCCCTTATCAAATCCATGATGCCTTCGCTTGTCGCAGGCCATGTGCCCCGCAACGTGCGGTCGTTCAAGTACCGCGTGTTCGATGATCAGCCGCAGTCCTCGACCCTGGGCTTCGCCATCGACCCCAAGCCCTTCGACGGCAAGGTGGTCGCGGCCAACGACGAGGCCATCGTTGTCAAGCTCAAGCCCAGCGAATTCGCGGTGCTCGATCCCCACCTGGTGACCACTGTTCCCAGCGAAGGCGCCAAGGTGCATGTCCAACCGTATGCCCGCCGCCGCTTCGACGGCCTGCGCGCGGACACCCCGGAAGTGATCACCGAGAAGACCGCGGACGGTGTTCCCTACACCATCACCAGGCACATCCTCGGCTCCGCGCCTGCCAAGCTGCCCATCCCCGAGCCGCAGTGCATGGAACTGGGGCAGCTCATCCAGCAGTTGGAGGAAATGCCGGCTCCCGACGGGTTCCGGCGCATCACCCACATGCTCGTCGATGCTGGTGCCCGCGACTTCACCTGGGTCGATCCGAAGCCGTCCAAGATCATCGAGACACCCCCGGCGATCAGCTTCACGGTTTCGACCGCGAAGTTCGAGGGCCAGGTGACGATCCTCTACGACCGCGGCGGCGACACCTACGTGGTGGAGCTGCGCCGCGACGCTGAACTGGTCGATCGGCACGACGAGTTGTATTTCGACATGCTCGGCGAAGTGTTGGAGCGGCTTATCGACGACGGGCACTGGCGCCTGATCGACGTGAGCGTGATCGACGCCAAGGCAACCAAGCGGCGCTACGGCTGATCGCAGCCTATCGGCGACTTGCCCCATAGGCCTTCCATCCATTCGGGTGGAGGGCCTTTTTTCTTCAGGAGATCAACCATGTCACTGCGATTCAAAGGCTCCGACCTGCGCCCCGTGCTGGCCGAGGCCGTTGCCAACCAATGCCGCGTCGTCCTCGCCAAGGACCAGGGCGTGTACTTCCTCGCCGAGCACGGAGAGCGCCGTCCCAATGGCCGCGTGAAGCTGCTGGCCTATGCCGTCGGCTGCAACCCGGATACCGACCCGTTTGACGACTGGTGGGAATTGGCGCGCGCCGAGCTGGGTGGCGACGACTTCGGCGAGTTCTTCGACCCGAAGGAAGGCGTCTTCGCACGCATCCTGCACGGCACGGACGATCTGATGCTGTCCGCCACCACGACGCACCTGTCGCTGGAGGTGGTGCCATCGGTGTAGCGCAACGACTACCACCATCCCCTCACGGCCCCCTTCTTGGGGGCTCCCTTTTTTCCGCACTGCGGCCTTCGCCGCGTGCGTGCTCGTCTCCGGCCGCCATGGCCCGCCGACCTACCCACGGAGACGACCGCATGCACGACCCGTTCAAGATCACCCAACCGACCTGCATCAGCTTCTCGGGCGGGCGTACCAGCGCCTACATGCTCTGGCGCGTGTTGCAGGCCAATGGCGGCCTGCCTGGCGACACCGTGGTCTGCTTCGCCAACACCGGCAAGGAGGTGGAAGCGACCCTGCGGTTTGTGCGCGACTGCGCCCAGCACTGGCAGGTGCCGATACGCTGGCTGGAATACCTGCCCACGGAGCCAGGCTTCACGCTGGTGGACTTCGACCGGGCCAGACGCCAGGGCGAGCCGTTCGAGGCGCTGATCCGCAAGCGCCAGTACCTGCCCAATCCCGTCGCGCGCGGCTGCACGACCAGCCTGAAAATCCGCCCGATGCACCGCTACCTGCGGCATCTGGGGTGGACAGACTGGGACCAGATGATCGGCATCCGCGCCGACGAGCAGCGCCGCGTCGCCAAGATTCGCGCGCGCGGCCATTCCACCGAATCGACCCACGAGACCATGTGCATGCCGCTGGCGGATGCCGACGTCACCGTGCGCGACGTGGGCGCGTTCTGGCGGGCGCAAGCGTTCGACCTCGACCTGCTGACGGTGAACGGGCGCACGCTCGAAGGCAACTGCGACCTGTGTTTCCTGAAACCACGCGGGCAGCGCTTGGCCCTCATCAAGGCCCGACCAGAGGCCGCCGTGTGGTGGATTCGCATGGAATCGCTGAATCTGGCGAGCAAGCCCAGCGGCGCCCGGTTCCGCGCCGATGGCCCCAGCTACGCCGACCTGGCGCGCTTCGCCGCCGACCAAGGCGACCTGTTCGACGCCGCCGAGGAGTCGATCGCCTGCTTCTGCGGTGATTGACGGCCATGGACAGGCCATCGATCTCGCCATCACTGCACCTGCTGCCGGTGTCCCTGCGCTGCGCCAATGCCTTCGTGCAGGAACACCACCGCCACCACCGTCCGGTTCAGGGAGCGAAGTTCGCCCTGGCGGTCGCGCTGTCCGCCACCGATAGCATCTGCGGCGTGGCCATCGTCGGCCGCCCGGTCGCCCGCCACCTGGATGACGGCTGGACGCTCGAAGTCACCCGGCTCTGCACCAACGGCGCACCGAACGCCTGCAGCAAGCTCTATGGCGCCGCATGGAAGGCGGCCAAGGCCATGGGCTACACGCG
>NZ_ACQT01000004.1 GCF_000175235.1 Acidovorax delafieldii 2AN
GATCCCGATCGAGAAAGTTGAGACGATCATGTGGGCGAGTTCGTTAATGGTTGGTGGAAGTCCATCAGCACCCCCAAGCGAGTTGACCAATGTTGGGTTCGCTGGATCGATCTCGGTGTCGATTTCGGCCGCGAAGTTGATCCGAGATGTGATGTGTGCCATGGTGCGATTCGTTGGTGACGCGGAGGGTCGACTGGTTTGCAGCGGATTGTGTGTGCACCACCTAAAGGCGTAAACCGCGTGCACCTGGTGCACATTGCTTTAAGGGTTTGCCCCTAGCGAAGGCGGTAGTCAATCGGCATAGACCGTCGTTGGAGCGAAATAGAGGGAGGCCCGAGGTTCGACTGGATTCCGGTCATGGCAGCTTGTCACGGTCAATGATCTTTGTCGTGAGCTTGTCGGCGCTCATCGCGATGAGCCTTGTCACCGGCCACCACGCCGTAGAACATGTACTGCCTTCAGCCGATAGAGACCATTATTCTTGGCCGTTGGCTCCTTCCGTGAGCGAGCAGCGATGCGATGCTCGAGTCCCTATTCCCGAGCCATCCGACGAATGCCCATTCGCGCGCGCACTGCACATGTCTCCGCTCGTATTGGGGCGATGATCGTTCAGGTGGCCGCCGTTCAAGGTGTGGATGCACCGCGACTGATGACCGAGGCGGGATTTATGCCGGACTGGCTGAACGATCCCGAGGCACGGATTCCGCTGGCCGTTGAGGAGCGGTTGTGGGAGCGAGCCTCCGAGCTGACGGGCGACCCGCTCTTTGGTCTGCATGCAGCGGCCGCAGTTCGCCCCGGGGCCTTCGACGTGCTTGACTACGCCGTGCGCACAGCCCCCGATCTGCGCACGGCACTGCAGCGCCTGTCCCGATACAACCGACTGGTCCACGATCTTGCAAGTTTCGAGGTCGTCCCGGCAGGTGAGGCGGTGCATATTAGGCATCGCTTTGATGCCGCTGGATCGCGGCCTTGCCGGCAGGCTGCGGAGTTCACGTTGGGGTCGCTGGTGGTGGTGGCCTCGCAGATCGGCGACCAGGCGGTTCGAGCGCTGGCAGTCGAGTTCGCACACTCTGCGTTCGGCGATGGGGATGCCTACCGGGCGCTTTTCGGCGTGATGCCGCGCTTTGACGCGCCGGTGTCCTGTCTGGTGCTGTCCAGCGACCTGCTTGATCGCCCTGTGTCAGCCGCCGATCCAGCACTATCGCGCATCATCACTGCCCATGCCGAGCAGTTGTTAGCGGTCCATGTGCCGGCGCATGAGAACATCAGCGCACAGGTGCGGCGCCAACTGGCCGATGGCATGGCCAACGGGCCGATCACGCTGAAGTCTGTGGCGCAGCGCCTGCATCTGAGCGAACGCAGCCTGCAGCGCAGGCTAGACGCTGCAGGCACGTGTTTCGCAAAACTGGTGGACGAGGTACGGCACGAACTGGCCATGCGCTACATCGCCGACGAGCGTCTGACGCTCGGCGAGGTGGCCTACCTGCTGGGCTTCGCCGAGCCCAGCCCCTTTCACCGCGCCTTCAAGTGCTGGACTGGCACCACGCCGGCCGCCGTGCGCCGCGCTAGGCACTGACGATACGAAGGGTAATCGCACTGTGCAGCCGTCTGGATCAGGATGCATAGAGGCGCGCAAGAAAGTCCATGAGGGCTGGCGCTACGCGCTCGGGCATCTCCAGGTGCGGGTAGTGGCCGGCGCCCTCTACGATCAGCGGCTCGGTGCCCAGAACCTCGCCCAGCCAACTAGCTTCGGCGGCGGCGTCTGGGAAGTCTGGGTCCCGCGTCCCCATCACCACCAGCGCCGGCACGCGGCCGCTCCCCAGGATGGACTCAGTGTCCGTCTTGGACAGGCTGACCATCTTGCGCAGCGCGGCCATCCGGCCAGGCTCGCGCAGGTTGGCGGCAAGCGCCGCCTTGGCTCCGGCATGGCCGGCTGGCTTGCGGGACGGGAACAGGCTGTTCCAGTAGGCCATCCAGAACGCTACGCGCCAAGGGCCGCCGAAGCCTACAGCGACTGCGGTCCTTGCGAGCTACGACAGCGGGCCATCGCGTACGATTGGGCCAAGCAGTGCGATGCCGCGCACTCGGGCGGGCGCTTCGTGCGCGGCCCAAAGTGCCGACCCGGCGGCAAACGAGTTCCCCAAAATCACGGCCTGGCTATCACCAAGGTGCTCGATCAGAGCCAGCGCGTCGCGGCCGATGGCATGCGCCGAGTAGTCGCCCCAGTGGGCCGAGGTCTCTCCGTGGCCGCGCACATCCATCGTTACTACGCGGTAGCCAGCCTGCTGCAGTAGCGGGCGCAGCGCGCGGAATTCAGAGCGCAGGTCGCACATGCCCGGGATGGCCAGGACCAGCGGGCCGCTGCCGCCGGTGTCGTCGTAGGCGATTTGACCTTCGCAGACTGCCAGGAAGCGGGTGGACGAAGGCGGCGTGAACACTTCAGCCGCCAGCGCAGCGGATTGGGCGCCGTTCACCATCGAGGTGCCGATCAGGAGCTGGAATAGTGCGTTCATAAGTGACGGTGGCAAATGCAGTGAGTCAATGGAGTCACTATGCCGCATCTGCTGAGAGGCCACTATGACTGCGAACGCCTGCGTATTGACCGCAGGCGCCAAGCGGAAAATCGGGAAAACGTATGCGTCAGCTGACTGGCTTGGAGTCGGCAGAACGCTGATTTCCACGCAAACCTGCCCCACCCGTTTTGAACAGTCAATGTTCTTGGCCACAGGTGGTCAAACCAGTATTTCAGCCGCTTGTTAGAGAGCTGCCACAGCCTTGCCTTCAGTAAATATCCAGGATGAATCCCTTAAGGCCTGTTGAAATCGGAGTGTTATCAACGCATTTCAAACAGTTCTTGATGAAACCTTTCATCAGGCAGTCCGTTGGCGCAGAAATCATCGCGCAGGGCCTGTCCAAACCCAGCCGGGCCGCAGAACCATACACTGGCTGAGCGCCAGTGCGGCACAGCTGTCCTGATGCGTTCTCCGTTGAGCCTGCCATCCTTGCCGTCGACCAGCAGATGCAGCCGCACCCCTGCGGCAGCTGCATCTGCTGTGAGACGGTCTATCGCGGCCTGTTCAAAGTCGGCACTCGGATGAAACAAATCGATTGTCCTGGTATCCGGGTTGGCTGCTCGGTGCTTGAGACGGGCGACGAAGGGTGTGATACCGATGCCTGCGCCGATCCAGATCTGGTGCGGCTGCGTGTCCTCGAAATCAAAGCAGCCATAGGGTCCTTCCACCGTGACCGGCAGGTCGATCTTCAAGCGTTCCCGCAAATGGCTGGTGTGGTCGCCTAGGGCCTTGGTGATGAAGGTCAGGCGAGGATTTGAACGGTTCCATGCAGAGGCGATGGTGTAAGGGTGTGGGCCTTCGTTCTTGTCTGAAGTAACAAAGGCGAATTGACCCGCGGCATGGCCGGGCCAGCCGTCGTTGAGCATGACCGTGGTTTCCAGCACCCGCAGGGCGGGGTACTCAGTCAGGGACTCGATAGTGCCCTGCACTTTGCTACCTGCCCCAATTTGGCCAAACAGGGCCAGCACGGCGGCGATGCTGCCTCCGAGCATCAAGGCTGCTAGTAACCAGCCAATCGGCTGCGTCCAGTAATCGAACTTGGTCAGCACGGCGGAGTGATAGGCCAGAGCCAGGTACGCTGCCGCAAGCCATTTGTGGGTTTTGACGAAAAGGTGGTAGGGAAAACGTCGGATCAGTGCCAGAACGATCAACACTGCAGCGACATAGAACATCCATTCGCCGATGGATTCCGCCAAGCCCCGCTGGCCGCGCAACCAGCCTTCGATGGCGCCCAGGGTCTCTCCTGCATTCGGTTTGCGCGCGGGCCTCTCCAGCCAGCCCCAACCGACCATCCACTTGGTTCCCTTTGCCAACCACCAATGAAGCACGGCCGCCACCAAGGCACAGATACCTAGCCACTTGTGCAGACGGTACATCTTGTCGAGGCCATTCAAATGGCGATCCAGCCATTTGGACCGCAACGCCAGCAGCATGGCGATACTCATCAGACCGATGCTGAGTACCCCGCTGAACTGAATAAAAACGCTGCGAAATGAGAAATAGTTGAAGGGTTCGGGAAGCAATGTGTCGGCAGCCAGCCATAGCGAAGTCAGCAGGACAAGTATGGCTATGAGAGAAACCTTGATGCGCTTCATAGGGGACCTCCGATGCAATGTATGCAGTGTTGATTTCCATGTAACCGTAACCATCCTGGGGGTTAGTGGGCCATTCCTGCGTGGAAATCAACGGGGGGCATTGGGCGCACTTCCACTGGTCGCTGCGCCCAGCTCTTGCCCAACGTTGACGAGCCTATTGGTGAAATTGCCCCCGCTAAATTCTGCCGGAGCGCGGGCGATTGAAATTACGGGAGAACTGGACGGCCCCTGCATGGCGTTCGGCACTCGATTCTGGGCTGCAGTCAACCCGCAAGACCTGCTCAACGGCCTGCTAATTGACAGATCGATCGTTTCGATCAGCTACGAGGATCGCTATATGGTGACCCCCCTGAGCTGCGCCCTGTGGGTTGAGACAATCAGCGTGCTGAAGGCCCGATTTGAGCCATTGGACCGATGGGCCAACCCCGAGATCATGGTGTCTTCAATATACATTGAAGACTCTCGATCAGTGCGTCACCGAGATAAAAGGACGAGCGATTGGCCCGCCGCGGTGCGTGGGTAGTGCTCACGGTGCGATTTCTTTACGGCTGCCGAATCGCTGGGCCCGTGTTGATCGGTGCCAGCGGCATGCGGTGGGAGCGTTTCGCGTTCTCCAATGCACTGGGTGCGGGGGGCTGGGCTGCACTGCTGACCAGTGTCGATTGGTTCTTTGGTCAGGTCGCAGAACTGCTGTTGGGTGAACTGCGGCATTACGAGGGGGCTCTGGCGGTGTTGTTGCTGGCCCTTGCCTTGTGCTATGCGGCGTGGTGATATTTAAGGCGTCCGCGACCACACGAAGCGGGCTTACGCGTTTGCCGAGCTTGATGTAGAGCTCAACGGCTCATATTCTGTCTGCGTAGGAATACATGAACTACCTCCTGGTAGTCCAAGTCTTCGTCCGCACTCCCATCTGGTATCTCGCAAAATTGCTGTATGCTAAAACAGTACTGTTGTTTTATTCAGTATTTCGGCGCCGCACCACACGTCGAGTTAACTTCAGGAGGACCCGCATGCTTGACCATATGACATTCCGCGTTATAGATATCAGTCGCACCAAGGCGTTTTATAGCGCCGCTCTAGAACCGCTGGGCTACAGCGTATGTTTCGAAGGTCGTTACGGCTCAAACATGCTGGGACTTGCCTATCCAGACGCATCTGAGCCTGATGGCAAGAAGGCCGACGTGTGGTTCATCGACGGGCCTTCGCCATACGGCGGCGCATCTGCAACCACCGGGTGCCACCTAGCATGGCGAGCAAAAAGTCGTGCGCAAGTAGATGCCTTTTACAGCGCGGCCATAGCCGCTGGCGGGAAAGATAACGGTGCACCTGGGCTCCGACCGGACTATCACGCAAACTATTACGGAGCATTTGTCATTGACCCTGAAGGCAACAACATTGAAGCGGTCTGCCACTTGCCTGAATAGCTGGCCAATGTGGCAGCATCGCTCTAGTGTGGAAGCTCTCCAATACCTAATGCCGAGCTTGCGCACCAAGGCGGTAACGCAGATGCGGACATTCGGCGTTGAATGATCGGCTCCCATTAAGCCGAACGTCGTCATTGGATCGGAAAACGACAGCCCTAGTGATGGGGAAGCGGTCCGTGGCGAGGTGCCAGTGGGGCCGCGGAAGTTTGACGACCGATATACTTCGTGCAGCGGCCAATCGGGTTATCGCCACTTCGGGCTGGCTGTACGCAGCCCACTGGTGGGCTCAGCAGTGATGTTCTTCAGCGTCAAGGCAATGACGCTCGAATCCTTAGCGTGTAAGAAGAATCCCGATGACGCCGAGTGCAAACAGCACCAGAACAACACCGGAGATGCGTTCCAGCCACGGCAACGTCTTTGCGAACCGATCCAGGACGGTCTGATTACCAATCATGACTGCTACAAAAAAATCCCAGAGCAGAACGGCACTGAACATCCAGGTGCCATAGATCACCTTCCAGCCCATGCTGGCGTGCGGTCCCGTCAGCATCGCTGCCAAGCTCGCGTAGAACAGTGCATTTTTCGGATTGAGTATGCCGGACAGAAATCCCATGCCAGCGGCGCGCCACCATGCGGTGACCGGCGACGCCTGTCGTGGAAGACCATATCCTTGGTCCGGCGTGATTTCCAAGGCATTGGTGCCTGCGTGGCGTACGAACACGGTACCTAGATAGAGCAGGTAGGCGCAGCCTGCAAGTTGCAGGGCAACGAACGTCCCACTTTCGGTCTGCATAGTTGTCGTGCCAGCAAAGGCGGCCACGATGAAAACGCCGTTGGCCAGTGCGATCCCTAAACAGGTGCCGCTGGCCACCCGCCAGCCAGTAGACAGTGAAGTCCGCGCCACCAGAAAAAAGTCTGGGCCAGGGGAGAGCAGCGCCAGAAAGTGCGCTGCGGCAATCATAAGAAAAGGCTGCATTCAAGTCGGCAAAGTCGAGCAATTTGCATTCGACTTTGCCGATTTTGATGCCCCCAGTATTGAAGAAAATTGCAGTGATCTCAGGCTCGGAAAGCGCCTGGCGTAACCCCGGCGTGGGCCTTGAAGACGCGCTGAAAGTGGGCCTGATCTGCGAAACCCAGATCGTAGGCCACCGCGGCAATGTTCTCGCCCGCTAGGATCCGCTTTCGCCCAAGGTTCACGCGTCGATTCAACAGCCATGCATGAGGGGTCATGCCGGTGGCAGTCCGGAACGTCCGTATCAATTGGTAGCGGCTTATGCCGGCCAAACGCGCTAATTCGGCAAGCTCTACGATGGGCGTCGCCTCCTGATGCAAGAATTCCAGAACGGGGCGGAGTAGGCTGTTCACTCGCGCCGGTACGACTGGCTCGTCAATGTGCAGGCCAAGCGCTCCATCGCATTCCCCGATGAACTCGATTAGAGCCACTTCCTTCTCATACGGGTCGGCTTGAGAGAACAACATCGCATTGAGGCGACAGAAACGTGCAAAGACATGAGGTTCATCGATGATTCGGATCCGTTCGAAATGGGCCCCCGATTTTTCTTGTGCGTATTCGTGTCGGACAGCTCCTATCCAAGCTGCGTCCAGATGCAGCATTTGGTAACTCCATGCCGTACCTGACGCAGGGTTACAGGCATGAACACGGGACGCCGGGACGAAAACAACACTTCCGGAGCTCAGGCTGACCGAGCCGCCACTTGCTCCTGTGAAGATACTGCGGCCTTGATCAACCGCGCCGATAGAGAATGTGGGATGGCTATGAGCCTTGTAGCAAATTCTGCTGTTGCAAGCCCGGCGACTTTCCGCGTAGGGCACGGCCGGGTCGCGCCAGAATTGGGTGGTGTTTCTCACATTGCAATGGTATTCGCTGCGACAGATTCAGGCATCTATCCTCTTTTGGGCAGACATTGATCCAGTGATCTGGGAGTGGGGAGTGGGGAGTGGGGAGTGCACAATCTAGAATATTCGCGGGGAGGTGATGGCGAAGCCTTCTGAGGGTTTCTCGGTTTTTGAGCCTGCGCCCTTGTGAGTTGATTCACTACAGGGGAGGTCTGAAAAAAGCCTACCCAGTTTGTGCTGCGGTCAGCGCCTGGCATCCAAGATAGTTTCCGCATTGATCAGTTCCCCAAGGGCCGGGAGCAGCTGTCCAAGAAGCCCAGCAGGGATGAATTCCTTGACGAGATGAAAAGGTCCCCCGCATTGGTGGCCCTCATTGCCACCTTCACCCGTCGCGCGCACCGGCCACTAGGCGTTCGGTCAAACGTGCGTCCGCCAACGTCAACGATTTGGCGCAGGCAGCAAGGGGGGCTGCACGGCAAGGAGAAAAGCTGCTTGGGGTGATGCCGGCTACCGGGACTTTGACAAGCGCAAGGCGCTCGATCCCTAGCGTGAGCTTCACAAACTGCTGGAGAAGGCTGAGCCACTCAGGGCCAGCGTGTGGGTCGAGGAGCGCTACCGGTGTCGGAAGAGGAAAACGGCGAGGCTGCCGATGCTGTTTGCGCTGAGCCAACTGTTGGTTGCCAGGCCGCGCAACATGACCGCGCAGGGACAAGTGCGCTTGAATGGCGCCAAAGCGCTGCACTGCCTGAACCAAGTCTGCACGCGGTGTGAATTTTGCGCCGGGACGCGAGGCCTTGCGAGGAAATTGAGTGACCTATGTTCGTTGTGGCACCAGGCGGGCCCGACAACAGGGGCTTTGCAGACTCGCCCAAGGCGTGAACGCTTGCATCATGATGGACTTGGCCATCATTGATGGCTGTAGGGCGCTGTTTCCTCATCACCTCTGTTCATAGGCTGCACGCAGCAGCAGATGGCACATTTTTGAAACCTCACGTCGCGTGCGAGACAACTGAAGGGTAAACCCTGGGTGTCTTTTTTTTGCTTAAAGCAAACTAGCCAGCCGGTATGTAAAAGGAATAATATGATGGCTGAAAATCAGTTGGCTGAGCGGGTTTTGCAGTTCGCTTTTCTGAATGGTAGCGAGCGAGATTGCTGGACCAAAGCTGCGGTAATCACTGCGGCGCTGCGTGCCGGAAGGAATGTGGAGGTCGCTGATTTATGGCTCTCCCGAGCCGTGGCAACCCAGCGCTCCGACGGCAATTTGGGCTATGCCGACACGGTTCAAGGACTGACTGCTGGGCATGTCCGAAGCTTCACCCCGCTGGCGAGTCTTTCATCCGCACTCGGTTATCCGCTGCTACTGAGTCATCAGCGCAGTCCTAATGCGCGCTTCCTTTCCGCTGCCACCCGTCAGGCGGAGGCCCTTATGGCGGCGCCACGCACGAGCGATGGCGGCGTTTGGGCGCGCGCAGAAGGACCGGAATTGTGGGTGGACTTCACTTATCTGATGAGTCCATTCCTTGCCCTGTACGGGAAAATTACAGGTCGTGCGTTTGCAGTGGATGAAGCCTTTTTGCAGTTCGAGGTGCATGTCGCGCATCTTCTCGACCCGCGCAAGAAACTAGTACGCCACGCATGGTGCGAGAAGCCAGACCACTATCCACAATCTACCTTCTGGACGCGTGGTAACGGCTGGCTGGTTTGTGCAGGCGTGGATCTGCTGGAGATCGCACCCGAACACGATAGAGCTTCATTTGTCCGCAAGACTGTGGTCGATGTCTTGAATGCCATGACCCCGTATCAAGATGCATCGGGCTATTTCTGCCACGTGCTCGACGATACGCGTTCAAACCTAGAGGCCTCAGGTTCCCTGATGTACGCCTATGCCGTAGCGAAAGCGGTGCGTCTCGGCCTCCTGGGCTCTGAAGAACTGACATGTGCCCGTAGGGCGGTCGACGTAGTGGCTGGCGCGGTGGAACCTTCCGGAAAGGTGCCTGGTGTAGCCGTACCTCCAGGCGGTCCGGGAGTGCCTTTTGATTGGACGCTCTTCGGGCAGGGCTTCTTTGTGCTGGCGGTCGATGCCCTGCACGACGTGGCGGAAGTCGGAGTCCCGGTATGACGCACAAGGCATCTGGCCTCAAGCCGTTGACAGGCGTTCGCGTGCTTGACATGTCGCGGCTTGCGCCAGGTCCATACTGCACGCTACTCTTGGCCGATCTGGGCGCCGAGGTAATTGTGATTGGCGGTGGTCGGGCAGGGCTGCCAGTGTCGTCGTTCTCGCGCGGCAAGCATTTCATTGCGCTAGATCTCAAATCTGAGGCGGGGCGCGCTGCCCTTCAGCGCCTGGTCCGCACTGCCGATGTGTTCGTCGAGGGCTTTCGCCCTGGCGTGGCTGGGCGTCTGGGCGCGGGCTACGAGTCTCTTTCGAAGATTAACCCGGGGTTGATCTACTGCTCGTTGACAGGTTACGGCCAGAGCGGCCCATTGGCGCAGGAGGCAGGCCACGATCTCAACTATCTAGCCCTGACGGGCTTGCTTGGATCCATCGGTCCAGTGAATGGACCACCGACGGTCCCATTAAACCTCATCGCTGACTTCGCCGGTGGTAGTCTGGTGGCGACCATCGGCATCCTCGCAGCGCTGTATGAACGCGTGCGCTCCGGACGAGGACAACACATTGATGCTGCGATGGTGGATGGCTGTCTTTCGCTAATGGCCATGCACTCATCTGTATGGGGCAGCGCAACTGCTCCTGCACGTGGACGGGGGTGGCTTTCGGGTGCTGCGCCATACTATCGTTGCTACGCTTGCAAGGATGGTCTGTATGTTTCGGTCGGGGCCTTGGAGCCGCAGTTTTTTGCCGTGCTCTGGGCCGATCTGGTAGGCGGTGCGCCTCCTGATCAGATGGACATGGCCGAATGGCCGCGGATCGAGGCTGTCTTCTGCAACGCCTTTATGCAGCGCACGCGCGACGAATGGGCGGCGCATTTCGCCGGACGCGATGTCTGCGTATTTCCGGTGCTGAGCTCCTATGAGGCATGGCAGCACCCCCATATCCTCGAGCGCCACCCGGAAGCAAGCGCCGATCAGATGCCCGCGGTGCCGCGGTTCAGCCGTACGCCGCTGACGATCGCGCCCACTGACACAACCGATCGCTCTACCCAAGTCTTGGCCGCTGCCGGCCTGTCGCCAGAAGAAATTGAACGGGCCAGCCCCCGGTCGGAGCGTGAACGTGGCCATGACAGTCGTCATGCCTGGCCGCCACCGCTGTACGAATCACCGAAAACCGTACCTATGCCATCACACGGCGCCTCATCGACTTCTGGAGAAATCACGATATGAACCTCAGCGACAGCCAAGCCTATGCAGCCTTCCGTGACACCATGCGCCGCTTTGCAAGCGACAAGGTGGCGCCCTACGCGGCCGCGGTCGATCGCGAGAAGCGTCCCCCGATCGAGGCCTTCGAGGCCAGTTTGGCCCTGGGCCTCCCAGGTCTGCCGTATCCCGAGAGCTTGGGCGGACAGGACGGCGACATGCTCAGTCAGTGCATCATGATCGAGGAGCTTTCGCGGGTCTGCGCTTCCACCGCGTTGACGGTCTCGAGCTGCTGGATCCTTATGGCGGTGATGGACTACGGAACTGAGGCCCAGCAGCGTGAGATCGTTCCGCAGATCACGCGCGGCGAGGCCCGCTGCGCCTGGGGATTGACCGAGCCTAAGGGGGGCTCCGACCTGATGGGAGCGACTACGCGCGCAGTACGTGACGGCAGCGGCTGGGTGCTCGACGGCACCAAGCGCTTCATCACCAACGGCGGCTGGGCAGAGTGGTATTTGATCTTTGCCCGAACGACGGAGAAGCGCTTCGGCTTGTTTCTAGTTCACAAGAACGATCCAGGGGTTTCATTCGGAGCACCCGAGCGAAAGATGGGCATGCGCGGAAGCCCCACTTCAGACGTCATCCTCGACGCTGTCAAGCTGCCAGCTGACCGTCTGCTGGGGGATCCCGAACGCGGCGCCGAGTACATCACCCAGGCGCTGTTGCGCTCGCGCCTGCATATCGCGTCGCATGCGTTGGGCATCGCCGCCGGTGCGCTCGAAGAGACACTACGCTACACAGGCGAGCGCGAGCAGTTCGGTAAGCCGATCGCGCGCTTCCAAATGGTGCGCAGTATGGTGGCCGACATGGCCATCAGGGTCGAGTCAGCCCGCGCCACACTGCACCGTGCTGTATCACTGTACCAAGCCGGAGATCCGCAGGCCAAGATGCTGGCATCCATTGCAAAGGTGCTGTGCTCTGATGCAGCGATGGCGGTCACTACTGACGCGGTGCAACTACACGGCGGATATGGCTACCTGGAGGACTACGCTGTCGAACGCATGATGCGAGACGCAAAGGTCACGCAGATCTGGGAAGGCACCAATCAGATTCAGCGTCTGATGATCGCCAAGGACGTCTACGACGTTCCGGCCTGAGGGGTGCATTATGTCCACTATCTTACAGGGCCTGACGGTGCTCGAACTGTGCGAGGTCTACCAGGGGCCGCTTGCCGGTCAATGCCTGGGTGACTTCGGCGCGCGCGTCATCAAGATCGAACGCGGGCCACTCGGCGATCCGCTACGCGCGGGCGATTTCTACGCCAGCGAGCGCGGTTTGATGAGCAGTTACTTCGCTGCAGCTAATCGCAATAAGGAGTCGGTCTGTCTAGACCTCAAACAGCGAGCCGGCATGGAAGCGCTGCGCGCGCTCGTGAAGACAGCCGACGTATTGGTGCACAACTACCGTCCTGGCGTGATGGAAAAACTTGGCCTTGGCTATGAGGATATGGCTGCGCTCAATCCCCGTCTGGTCTACGCTGCCGCAAGTGGTTTTGGTGAATCTGGGCCCTGGGCCAAGATGGCTGGGCAGGATATTCTCATACAGTCGATCAGTGGCATCGCCGCCAAGCCAAAGGCGCAGCCGCAGTACGTCAATGCTCCGCTGTCTGACTATGCTTCCGGCATGCTGTTGGTACAGGGCATTCTGCTGGCGCTGATGGAACGTGCCCGGTCCGGCCAAGGCCAAAAGGTCACAGTTTCGCTACTGGATACGGCAGTGTCCATTCAAAGCCTGGAGGCCGCGGCCGAACTTAATTATGGCGTCGAAACACGCTGGCTGGACCGCGCGCTCAACTTTCCCATCGAAGCGAGTGACGGATGGCTGACTGTGCTCGGCTTCTTCCGCGACAACCCTCTGCAACTGATCTGCCAGGCACTGGAACTGGACGATCTGAGCGTCGAACTTCAGGTGCCGACGGCCGCAGAACAGTTGGCCCGGCGCGAAGACATTGTGGCGCGTCTGGCTCCGGCTTTCCGTGCGCGGCCCGTGGCCGATGCCGTCGAGCGTCTCCAGCGCGTGGGCATCCTTTCCGCGCCGGTGCTCGAATTCCGTAAGACTCTGCGGATGCCGCAACTCGCGCACAACGGCATGGTACGCGCGGTGCCTGTGGCTGGGCAGGACGATATGCGTGTTATCGACCACCCGCTACGTCTGTCGCGCACGCCGCACACGGTGCGCCGCGGGCCGCCGCGACTGGGTGAGCACACCCGGGCCGTGCTAGCCGAAATTGGCTATGACGAAGCGCGCACGAGCGCCGCGGCGGGCGACTGGAAGGGCGGTGGCTGCAATGAATGAAGATATGGAATGCTGGACAGTGAGCGAGTTGCTCCGTACTCAAGTCGAGCGCGCGCCAGGACGGCCTTTCCTGCAAATGGTTGGAGGCGCAACCTATAGCTACGGTGAAGTCTGGACGCGGGCGTGCAAAGTCGCAGCCGGTCTACGAGCCAGCGGCGTCGGACCTGGCGACGCGGTGGTCATCCTGCTGCCTAATGGACCGGATGCCGTGTTCGCCTGGCTGGGCGCCAACGTGCTCGGCGCCATCGATGTGACTATCAACAGCGGCTACCGTGGCGCCAGTTTTGAGCATGCGCTCAACCAGGTTCGCGCGCGCGTTCTGATTATGTCCGCTGAGTCTCTGCCCCTGCTCAGGGCGAGCGAAGGAGAACTCCAGCATTTGGAAAGCGTGTTCGTGCTTGGTCTGGCCGAAGTGCAGGGCGGGGTCGACTGGATGCCCTGGCGTTTTCGCTTACAGGACTACGACCAGGCCATCGCATCGGCGCCTGCCAGTTATGAGATCGCTCTTCCGGTTCCTAGCGATATCGCCAGCGTGATCTATACCTCGGGCACCACGGGGGCCGCCAAGGGCGTGATGATGCCGCACGCGCAAGTCGTCTTGCTGGCTCGCCAGACGGCGAAGAATTTCCGCATCGGGCCGGATGACATTTATTACAGCTTCCACCCGCTCTATCACATGGCGGGTAAGTTCATGCAGGTGCTTGCCTGCGCCGCCGTAGGTGCGAAGCTGGTGCTGGACAATGCCTTCGATCCGGCGCAGTGGCTGCAGCGCGTGCGTGACAGCGGTGCCACGCTCAGTGGCGCTCACGGCCCCATGCTCGAGATGATCTTCGCCCAGCCAGATTCGTCCGCTGATCGCGAGCACCAGTTGCGGGCCATCTGCAGTGCGCCGTTTCCTCGCCACATCGCGGCCGCGTTCGAGGCGCGTTTTGGCGTGCGTGGCATCGAAGTCTGGGGCATGACAGAGGTCGGCATACCCCTTTGGTGTTCATTCGACGAGCCGTTGCGTGAAGGCTCGTGCGGTCGGGTCGACGGCGATTGGTTCGATTTCTGCGTCGTGGATCCGTCGACCGATCGGCCTGTGCCAACTGGGCAGACGGGTGAGTTCGTCGTACGGAATAAGCATCCGTGGACGCTGATGCAAGGCTACATCGGCATGCCTGATAAGACGGTGGAGGCTTGGCGCAACCTGTGGTTCCACACGGGTGACTCGGGGTATATGGACGAGAGCGGCAACGTTTATTTTGTGGACCGCACTTCGGACCGTATTCGCCGTCGTGCCGAGAACATAGCTTCCTATGACATCGAAGTGGCAGCGCTCCAACACCCATTCGTAGCCGAGGCGGCGGCTGTGGGAACGCCTTCAGAGTTCGCTAGCGACGACGACATTCGATTGTGCGTAGTGCTGCATCCAGGCATGGAGCTGCTGCCCCAGGAGCTGCTTGGGCATCTCGCCGGCCTATTGCCACACTTCATGGTGCCGCGGTACATCGAACAACTGGACGAACTGCCGCGCAGTGCCACGCACAAAGTGCAGCGAGGCGCATTGAGACGTCGTCCACTTGGACCTCGAACCTGGGATCGCAAGGCCCACGGCGTCTCGTTGCGAACCCTGATTCACAAGGAATAGACAACATGACAGACGACAACACTGCCTCGGCGGTGGGGACGGCTACGTCCGTACTTCCTCCGTTGCCCACCGAACCCATGCTCGCCGACCTGTCTGAACGCTACACCCGTGAATCGGGCGTCGTCTTCATGTCAGGCAACCAGGCTCTGGTGCGACTTCCGCTGCAGCAACGCATGCGCGACCAGCGTGAGGGCTTGCGCACCGCAGGGTTCATCTCTGGCTACCGAGGCTCTCCGCTGGGACGCTTCGACATGGAACTGTGGCAGGCTGGCAAGCTGCTCAAGCAACTGGACATTCATTTCCAGCCCGGCGTGAACGAAGATCTCGCCGCGACGGCCGTCTGGGGTACCCAGTATGTTCCGATCCTCCCGGGGCCGCGCGTGGATGGCGTATTCGGCATCTGGTATGGCAAGGGGCCGGGTGTGGATCGCAGCGGCGATGCGTTCAAGCACGCCAATGCAGCCGGAACTTCGGCGCTCGGCGGTGTGCTCGCCCTTGCGGGTGACGACCACGCAGCCAAGTCATCCACCCAGGCCCATCAGTCGGAACAGGCCTTTGTGGCTGCCGGCATTCCGGTGCTGTATCCGTCTAACGTGCAGGAGATACTGGATTATGGGCAGCTGGGTCTTGCCATGAGTCGCTACGCCGGCTGCTGGGTGGCCCTCAAGTTGGTGACTGACGTGGTCGAGGGTTCGGGCTCAGTGCGCGTTGGGCCTGATAGTCCATCTATCGTGCTCCCTCCCGAGTCCGGTGGTTTGACGCCCGACCGTCACATCAAGCGATTCGAACCCGCTCCCATGCAGGAGGCTCGCCTGTACCAGCAGCGTCTGCCCGCCGCTCTGGCCTTCGCGCGCGCAAACCGGCTTAACCGTATCGAAGGTGCGGGCGATGGCGCGACGGTCGGCATCGTGAGTGCGGGTAAGTCCTGGTCCGACACTCAATTGGCGCTGGATAGGTTGGAGCGCGAAGGCGTGATGTTGCCGCGCGCTCGGCTGCGGCTACTTAAGGTCGGCATGGTCTGGCCGCTCGACGCCGACATCGTGACCCATTTCGCCAGAGGCCTGGACAGCCTCCTGGTTGTGGAGGAGAAGCGGCCGCTGCTGGAAGATCAGATCAAGAGCATCCTGTTCGATGCAGGTGGCGAGCAGCCAAGCGTGCACGGCAAGTTTCATGGAGCAGGCATATGGTCCTCGCAGCGCGGTGCGCCTGCATTGCCGCTGGTGGGAGAGCTGTCGCCTTCGGTCATCGCTGCGCACATCGCCGCTTGGCTGGGACTGCAGCGGACGGCCATCCCCGCCCTGGTGCCCACAGTAGCCACGCCAACGGTCGATCGCGCGCCGACTTTTTGCTCGGGCTGCCCGCACAGCACCTCGACGCGGGTGCCGGATGGAAGTCTGGCGCTGGCCGGCATCGGGTGCCACTCCATCGCACTGTTGCTCGATACGGAGCGCACCGGGCCCATTTCGCACATGGGCGCAGAAGGCGCGATGTGGGTCGGGCAATCGCCCTTCAGCGAGCACAAGCACATGTTCGCCAACATCGGGGACGGCACCTACTACCACTCGGGTTTCCTGGCCATACGCCAAGCCGTGGCGGCGAAGGTCAATATCACTTACAAGCTGCTACTCAATGGCTTTGTATCCATGACCGGCGGTCAACCGATCGAGGGTGAGTTGACCCCGGCGCAACTGGCGACCGAGTTGCTTGCCGAAGGTGTGGCGCGGGTGGTGGTGGTGACCGATGATCCAAATAAGTATAGTCGCCAGCGCCTGCCCGACGGTGTTCCCGTGCATCATCGCGAGCGTATGGATGCGGTGCAGCGCGAATTGCGCGAGCACGACGGTGTCTCTGTATTGATCTACGACCAGATGTGCGCTACCGAGCGGCGGCGCCAGCGCAAGCGCGGCAATCTGCCAGACCCGCACAAACGTACCTTTATCAATCCGGCCGTCTGTGAAGGCTGCGGCGACTGCAGCGAGGAATCTAACTGCCTTTCGATCGAGCCACTGCAAACCGAATTGGGGCGCAAGCGCCGCATCAACCAGGCTTCGTGCAACAAGGACTTTTCTTGCGTCAAAGGTTTTTGCCCTAGCTTTGTGACCGTGCAAGGTGGCAAGGTGCGGAGCATGGCGAGCGGAGCGCGGCCTTCACCTTATGACATTGCGCTGCCCGAGCCCGAGGTGCCCGTACTGGATGGGGCGCGGGGAGTCATCGTCACCGGCATCGGCGGCACCGGTGTCATCACCGTAGGTGCCATCATCACCATGGCGGCTCACCTGGAAGGCATTCATGCGAGCTCGCTGGATCTTACCGGATTGGCGCAGAAGTACGGTGCAGTGATGTCGCACATCCGGCTGGCACGGCATGCCGAAGATATGGGTAGCTACCGGCTGGGCCTAGGCGAAGCCGACCTGATACTCGGATGCGACCTGATCGTGACCGCCAGCACCGAGGCCGTCGACCGCATGGCTGCGGCGCGTACGCGGGTGGTCCTCAATACCGATTTGGCCCCGACACGCGACTTTGCCCGCAATCCCGACTGGTCGCCTGATACGGCTGCCTTGCAAGCTCGGGTTGCCGCAGCCGCATGCGACCTGGTTGCCCTTCCGGCCGGCACCATCGCCACCGATCTGATGGGCGATCCGCTGACGGCCAATTTGTTCGTGCTCGGGCTGGCCTGGCAGAAGGGCTGGGTGCCGATCTCGCGCTCGGCTATCGAGCGAGCGATCCGGCTTAATGGGGTTAGCGTGGATACCAATCTCGCTAGCTTTGCGTGGGGCAGAGTAGCAGCCCACGATCCGGCACGTATCGAATCCGCCCGATCATCGGCACTGGGGCCTTCGGGCCATGGTCAGGTACTCCGGTTCGAACCTGCACCACTGCAGCGGCTGCAAGCCATCATTGACCACCGCAGCCAAGCGCTCACCCAGTTCCAGAACGCAGCCTACGCGCAGCGGTACCGGACATTGGTCGAACGTGTAGCGCAGGCCGAGCGGCGGGTGGCGGAGGCGCCATCCGACGAGAGGCTTGCCAAGGCCGTGGCCCGCTACTACTACAAGCTGCTGGCCTATAAGGACGAATACGAGGTGGCTCGCCTCTATTCGGCGCCTGAGTTCGTGGCGGAACTCAAGCGCACTTTCGAGGGTGACTTCAAGCTGCATTTCCATTTGGGGGCGGGGCCGTTCGCGCGCCGGGATCCCGACAACAGCGATATCCGAAAAAGCGAAGTCGGGCCCTGGGTGTGGCCGCTGTTCCATGTGTTAGCACGGTTGCGCTTCCTGCGGGGAACCTGGCTGGACCCGTTCCGGCGCAGCGAGGAACGTCATGCGGCGTTGGCAGCAATCGCACAGTATGAGTCCGATGTCGAGCGAGTGCTAGCTGAACTGGACGCAGGCCGCATATCCCTAGCAGCCGAGATTGCATCCTTGCCGGAGACGCTGCGCGGTTATGGCTACGTGCGCGCAGCCAGTGCCAAGAAGACTGCCGATCGGCGAGATGAGCTTTGGGCCCTTTGGGCCACGGCCGACCTGCAGGCCGCGTGATTGTTACAGCCCCCTCCAATGAGGAGTATTTATGCTGATTGAAATGATGGAGTTCCTGGTACGCGGCATCCTTCTGGGCGCCATCTACGGGCTGCTGGCATTCCCTGTGAGCCTGCTCTTTGCCACCACCGACTCGGTGGACCTAGGCGTCGGCGCCTATGCGGTGCTGGCCGCTGCCATCGCGATGCTGCTGGGCGGATCGTTTGGTATCTTGCTAGGTCTCTGTGGAGCGGTCCTAGCTTCGCTGCTGGCGGGCCTCTTGTCGGCGCGCATCAATGCGGGCGGCCGGGGTGGCGCCAGGAACGACCCTCTGGTGGTGGTGCTCGCCACCTTTGGCTTCGCCATCATCCTGGAGTCTTTCGTCCTGACATTTTTCGGCAAGGACCCCATGGTGCGCCAGGCCTTCGAGACATCCTGGCAGTGGGCAGGCATACGCATCAATCCACAGGCCGCGATCAACGTCGGCACCGCGCTGTTTCTGATGCTCCTGCTTTACCTGTGGCTATACCGAAGTGCGTGGGGGCGGGACATGCGTGCCTGCGCTGCAAACGCGCTGGCGGCGGCATTGGCCGGGATTCCTGTGCGCCACATCGCACTGATGACATATGTGGTCGGTGGCCTGCTGGCCGGCATTGCGGGCGTGCTCATTCTGTACACCACGGGCATGAGCTACAGCGCGGGCCTGCATCTGACCATCGCGGGTTTTGGCGCAGCGGCGCTGTTCGGCCTGCACAGCCCATTGCGTGGCTTCGTCGGCGGTGTCGTCATCGGTACGGTGCAAGCCTTATCGGCGGGATACCTACCTTCGGGCTGGGCGAGCGGTATGCCGATGCTTTTTACGCTGCTGGTGCTGATCAGCGGTCGGGTCAATGTGGCTGGTGTCGTAGGAGGACGCGCATGAAACATCATCTCCTTATTCGTCAGCGGCCTGTGCTCGTTTTGCTTGCTCTGGTGATTGCGGGCACACTGCTTAGCTGGGGCCGGCCTTTCTGGCTCGACAACAGTGTCATGATCGGCATCTTCGCGCTCATGGCGTTGTCCGTCGGGCTGTGTTATGGGCAGGCCGGCATTCTTTCCATGGCTACTGCCGCGTTCGCGTCCATTGGCGCATTTGGCAGCGCCATTCTGAGCACCCGTTACGGTTTTTCGCCCTGGTTGGGGCTGCCGTTCGCGATGATCGTGCCCATGCTTGTGGCCTATCCCTTGGCGCGCGCTCTCACACGACTGTCGCCGCTGCCACTGTCCATCGCCACCTTCCTGCTGAGTGGACTGTTTGAGATAGCGATACGCGAGGGCGGTGATTTCACGGGTGGCTACATCGGCCTTTCAGGAATACCTCCGCTGCCCCTAGTCAAAGGTGTGCAGCAGATGCACTTCCTGGTCTGGGGGGGGGTGCTTGTGGTGGTGGCGCTCTACGCGAACCTGATGGGTTCGACATACGGCCTCGCCATCAACACGGCGCGTCACGATCCTCTGCGCGCCACTGCAGACGGCGTGGGTGTTCCGCATCTGCTTGCCAACACCTTCGCGGCGTCTGCGGCACTCGCAGGGCTGGCCGGCTGGCTGTATGCCCATCACATGAGCTACATGGGGCCCGACTCGCTGACCACGCAGGTCTCCATCAGCGTGCTGCTGATGGCCGTCGTCGGCGGCGCAGGAACGCTCCTCGGCCCCGTAGCCGGTGCAGCGGCGCTGATGCTTGTCACGCTGTACCTGCCCGCCACTGAAAGTCACGGCATGGTCTACGGCGGCATTCTGCTGGTGGTGCTGATGCTGGCGCCAGGTGGGCTGCTGGGCACCCGCTGGCGGAGCAAGCAGCGCGCGCCTGAGTCCAGACTGCCGGTCGCCGAAATGCGGACCGTGCCAGGAGGAACTCCATGAGCATCGAGGTGGAAAACATATCTGTTCAGTTCGGCGGCGTCCATGCTCTCAAGGATATTTCGGTGCGGGTAGACCCTGGGCGGATAGTAACCGTCATCGGGCCCAATGGGTCAGGCAAGAGCACCTTGTTTAATAGCATCACGGGGCTGGTGGCCGTAGACCAAGGCACTGTCTGCATTGACGGCCAGAACTTGGCGCGCGTTCCGGCCTGGCAGCGTATTGGCCGGGGGCTGGCGCGCACTTTCCAGACGCCGCGTTTCGATCCTCGGGTGTGCGTGGAGGACGCCGTTTTGTGCGGCTTCTACCCGGTTTCGCGGGCCGGTATCCTGGGCGCGATGCTGCGTCTGCCCGTCGTGGCGCGGCAGGAACGTGCGTTTTCCGCCGCCTGCGATCGCATTCTGGACGACTTTGGGCTTGATGGCCTGCGTCATGCCTCCCTGGGCGAACTCCCGATGGGTATGGTGCGTCTGGTCGAAGTCGCCCGTGCCATTGCCAACAAACCGCGCTACCTGCTGCTGGACGAACCCGCCGCGGGCCTGACTCGGGCCGAGCAGCAACTGCTGAGCAGCGAGATTCGCCGCATCGCAGCCAGCGGCGTTGGCGTGCTGCTGGTTGAGCACAACTTTGCGATGGTGCGCAGCTTGTCCGACCACACGGTCGTCCTGGATCGTGGCGCTCTACTGGCGCAAGGCCATCCGGAAGAACTGATGCGCGATCCCGCCTTCGTCGCCGCCTATCTGGGCAGTAGCACACCCGGCCTGTCCGGCGCCCAGCCATCTATAGGGACCACTCTATGACAACCGTACATTCTCCCTCCCTCCCCAACGCGCTGGAAGGGCGTTCTCTGGACGCCGCCTATGGCCGAATCCGCGTCGTCGAAGGGGTGGATCTGCAAGTGGCCGCCGGCGAATTGGTGGTGTTGCTCGGCCCCAATGGTGCGGGCAAAAGCAGTTTGCTGGGCGCCATGGCCGGCACCGTGCGCGGCGGCGGGGCATTGACGCTAGACGGGCTGTCCATTGCCGGCCTACCGCCTGAAGTGCGCGCTGCGCGCGGCTTGGCATTCGTGCCTGAGCGGCGCGGGAACGTGTTCCCGGCGATGTCGGTCGCCGAGAACCTCGAACTCGGACTGCGCCTTTCGCCCCCTGCACGACGGGAGCCGATCCGCGAAAACATCCTGGGAATGTTCCCCATCCTTGCTGAACGTATGAACGCCATGGCCGGCATGCTCAGTGGCGGTGAGCAGCAGATGCTGGCCATCGGCATGGCGCTGGGTAGGGAGCCGCGCGTGCTGCTCCTCGATGAACCGTCGCAGGGTCTGGCGCCGGTGATTTTCGACTTGCTGCGCGACGCATTCACGCTGCTGCGCCGCCAGGGGCTGGCGCTACTGGTCGCTGAGCAGAACCTGCCGTTCGCTGCCGGCATCGCCGACCGCTACCTGGTGCTGGTGCACGGCCACCTTGTGGCGGCAGGCAACTCCGCTGAACTCCAGGGCGTAGACGACCTAATGGCGCTCTACATGAGCGCTGATGTCTAACCCCCCCTTCCGACAATCGCTTCTATTCCGCCGAGCCGCATTCACCAACGAAAGGACGAAATTATGAAGATATCTCACTCCCGCCGGGCATTTGCCAGCTCAACGATGCTGGGCTTTGGCTTGTCTTGTCTCGGGTTCGATGCCGGGGCGCAAGGGCAGGAATCTGTCAAGATCGGCGTGCTGCTCAGCCTGAGCGGAGCAGCCGCGACCTTCGGTATTCCCGAGCGCGACATGGTTAAGGTCCTAGCCGAAAAATACAATGCAGAAGGCGGTTTTCGGGGCCGTAAGCTGGAACTGGTCTTCCATGACGACCAGACCAATCCAACTGAATCGGCGCGCGGCGCTACCAAACTGATTCAGCAGGACAAGGTGGTTGTCATCATTGGCCCTACCATTGGTTCAGCCGCGCTGGCCGTGTTGCCGATTGCGGCCCGTGCACAGGTGCCGGTTCTGACGCCTGTGGGCACCATCTCTGTCACTGCGAAAGAGAACAGCTTCTTCCCTTGGGTGTTCCGCACTTGTCCGAACGACGAACTATTGGTGACAGCGTCGATGGAGACGGCGGTACTCAAGGCCGGTTACAAACGTCTGGCTGTGATGTACCAGGAAGATGCCTACGGTAAGAATTCGGCTGCATTCGCTGAGAAGTTCGCCAAGGAACACGGCATAGAAATCGTGTCCTTGGCAAGTGCGCCGGCTGCGGCTGTCGACCTGAGTGCGACGGCCACCCGGATTCGGGCGGCGAACCCCGACAGCGTGCTGCTCTGGACTTCTACGCCCGCTATGGGCGCGGCCTTCGTACGCGCAGCGCGTCAGGTCGGACTGAACGTACCCATCATCGGGTCTGGCGCACTGGTGCAGCGCTCTTTCATTGAAACCGCCGGCTCGGCAGCGGAGAATGTCACCATTCTTGCCTTTGCCAACTGGGATGACCCATCTCCCAAGCTGAAAAAGCTGGGCGCGTTGCTGCGGACAAATGGTAAGACACCGTCCGGTTTCGGCGAACTCCTTACGGCAACAGGGATGGCTGCCTTGACCGCTGCGCTGGCGAAAGTCGAAGGTCCTGTGACAGGAGCTAGGATTCGTGACGCGTTGGAGAAGGTCTGTGGCATTGATAATCCCTACGTTGATGGAAAGTTCTGCTATTCGGCGGACAGCCACGAAGGATTCGGATCCGATGCCCTGCAGGCCGTGACTGTCCGCGATGGCAAATTTCGATCGATTGCACCAAATCCCAAGTAGTTGAACGAGGATACAGCAATGGGTGGCCGTGTTTGTTGCATACGTCAGCATGCGGGCGGCATCTCGGATACTCTGAGCCGTCGATTCGACGCACCCGTTCATTTGATATGGCTACCCATAAAAATAGTCAGGAAACCGTAGAAAAGATCGTTTCCGCTGCGAGGCGTCTTTTCGCCAAGAAGGGTTACGCCAATGCGAGCCTGGAGGACATCGCCAAACTTGCAGGCTTCACCAAGGGCGCCATTTACCACTTTTTCCGGAGCAAGGAGTCCTTGCTGCTGGCAATACTAGTGGACATGGGGGAGCGCTCCATCGGGCAGACCGCCAGGGTCATGCAGAGCACGAACGTATGCGCTTTTGAAAAGCTGCTTCTCTTCAACCGCTTACAAGCGGAATGGGCGGCTCGAAATCCGGATGACCTGGCCATCCTCATGTGGGTCTCTATCGAGTCTGCTAACCAGAAGTCCGCTGTAAGGG
The DNA here is from genome assembly GCF_000175235.1 of Acidovorax delafieldii 2AN. Classification (GTDB taxonomy): domain Bacteria; phylum Pseudomonadota; class Gammaproteobacteria; order Burkholderiales; family Burkholderiaceae_C; genus Acidovorax; species Acidovorax delafieldii_B. The sequence continues at coordinate 23,426 of NZ_ACQT01000004.1, forward strand.
CGCAAGTCAGAAGCATTTATTCCCGCATCGAGGAGGTGCTTGAAAGCACCCTAGAAAAGGGGAAGGAAAGCGGCGAGTTTCCCGGTATCCTTCAGGTCAAGGAGACGGTTCTCTGGATCATCGCCATCCATGATGGAAATATGCTTCTTTGGTATCGCAGCGGACGTGACAAGAACGTTGGTCGCAATTTGGCCCAAGCATCTAGGCAGGCAATGGCATACGCGGTAGGAGTGCAGGATCCACATGCTTGTGTGCCTGCGAGCTGACAGTTTGATGCGATGGATGGCGAGGTGGGTGATTCCTCATCCGCTGACACAACGAGAAGCGGATCAAGCTCTCCCTTGGCTCTCAGCCCTATCGAAAACCGGGAGAGTCTTGGGCTTGCGGCATAAAACCAGTCCAAGTTTTTATCCGCACCCCCTGACCCCACGGGGCTAAGTTTGCGTGGGAGTCAACACTGGGCGCCTTTTGGCAGCTGCTGCCAGGACAGGTTGAACGGCCCCGTGTAGGCAGATAGCGGTAAAAAGTTGGCCGCAGGGGCTGTTTTGACTGGCGATCGTCGCGGACTTTAGCGAGGCCGGCATTGGGCTAACTCTTGAAGTTCACAGCAGATCGCTGTGTGGCCACGGTTGGAGATTTCGGAAAACGAATCGATGCGGATCTTGCACGAGGTAGTCTCCAGCCGCTGAACTTTGGAGGCAGAGACATTTTGAGCAGAGACCCCTGCATGTGTCTGCGATCTGGTCAGGAATTGCCACCGCCCCATACTCGCGTGCGGCGCAGTGGCAAGAACTTCGCGACCAACGATGCGACGATCAACCAGAGTCCTGCGCACATCGAGATCAACCGCTGAGATACTGGCCCAGTGTTCGTCCCGGGTCCCGAGATGCTTCATCCGCCCTGAATGCAGAGCATCGTATGCCTCGGCGCAAGCGCCTGCATGCACCGGGGGGCCGAGAATGACCCCTTGCAAGGGCCTTACATCGCTTGCTCCAGCGTATCGAGCATGGACTCAATTCGCATCGAACGGCTGATGCGCTGGGTACTTTCTGGTCTACAACAGCACGTCCCCCAGGCAGAGGTACTTGATCTCCACATAGTCGTCCATGCCGTAGTGCGAGCCTTCGCGGCCCAGGCCGGATTGCTTGACGCCGCCAAAGGGCACATGCTCGGTGGCCAGGATACCCACGTTGATGCCGACCATGCCGTATTCGAGCGCTTCGCTCACACGGAAAATGCGGCCCACATCGCGGCTGTAGAAGTAGCTGGCCAGGCCGAATTCTGTGGCATTGGCAGCGTCGATGGCTTCCTGCTCGGTCTTGAACTTGAACACCGGCGCAAAGGGGCCGAAGGTTTCTTCGCGCGCACACAGCATGTCGGCCGTGGCGCCAGCCACCACCGTGGGCTCGAAAAACTGGCCCGAGCCCAGGCTGGACAGGCGCTTGCCTCCGGCCACCACTTGGCCGCCCTTGGCCAGCGCGTCATCCACATGGCGCTGCACTTTTTCCAGTGCGGCTTCCTCGATCAGCGGGCCCTGGCTCACGCCGTCTTCAAAGCCGTTGCCCACCTTGGCCGCCTTCACCTTGGCGGCGAACTTGGCCACGAATGCGTCGTACACGCCTTCCTGCACGTAAAAGCGGTTGGTGCACACGCAGGTCTGGCCGGCGTTGCGGTACTTGCTGGCAAACGCCCCTTCGACGGCGCTGTCGATATCGGCATCGTCAAACACGATGAAGGGTGCGTTGCCACCCAACTCCAGCGACATCTTCTTCACCGTGGGTGCCGATTGGGCCATGAGGATGCGGCCCACTTCGGTGCTGCCCGTGAAGCTGATGTGGCGCACCACGTCGCTGGCGCACAGCACCTTGCCAATCGCAATCGAGTTGGCACTGTCGGCGCTCAGGATGTTGAGCACGCCCGCAGGAATGCCTGCGCGAACGGCCAGCTCTGCGGCGGCCAGGGCCGTGAGGGGCGTCAGCTCGGCCGGCTTGATGACCACGGGGCAGCCGGCGGCCAGCGCAGGCGCCACCTTGCGGGTGATCATGGCCAGCGGAAAGTTCCACGGCGTGATGGCGGCGCACACGCCGATGGGCTGCTTGAGCACCAGCAGGCGGCGGTTGTTGTCGAACTGGGGCAAGGTCTCGCCGTTGACGCGCTTGGCTTCTTCGGCAAACCACTCCACAAAACTGGCGCCATACGCCACCTCGCCCTTGGCCTCGGGCAGCGGCTTGCCCTGCTCGGCGGTCATGATGCGGCCCAGATCGTCCTGGTTGGCCATCAGCAGGTCGTACCACTTGCGCAGGATGATGCTGCGTTCCTTGGCCGTCTTGGCCTTCCAAGCCGGCCAAGCGGCGTTGGCTGCGGCGATGGCGGCCTCGGCCTCTTGCGGCCCCAGATTGGCCACGTCGGCGAGCTTGGCGCCTGTGGCCGGATCGTGCACGGCAAAGCGGCTGCTGCCTGCCATCCATTGGCCGTTGACCAAGGCATCGGTCTTCAGCAGGCTGGGGTCTCGTAGCAAAGTGAGCGGGGATGTGTTCGTGACCATAAGTCTGGGATCAGCGCATTTCCACCTCGACGAAGATCACTTCGCCAGGGCCGGGGTTGATGACGTTGTGACGCACGCCGATCTGGCGTGCATAGCTGCGGCCCTGAACGAGCTGGCTGGTCTTGATGTCTTCATCGGTTTCCAACACTAAGTTGCCGTCGGTCATGGGCACCACCACATAGTCATGTGCGTGGGTGTGCCAGCCTGTTTCGGCGGTGGGCGGGAAGCGCCATTCAGTGACAATAGTGCGCTCGTCATCAATCTGAACTGTGGGGATGGCTTGGGGCCGCATGGCATTCCTTCGGTGACTGTGGGAACGGCTTAGGCTTGGGGCTGCAACGTATCAAGTGATGCGGCAATGATCGCAAGTCCTTCGTCGATCAACGCATCATCGGCAGTAAGCGGCACTAGGATGCGCACAACGTTACCGTAAGTACCGCAGGTCAGGAGGATCAGGCCACGTTTGGTGGCTTCGGCGGCGAGTGCTTTCGTGAGTTCGGCATCGGGCTGGTGCGGGTCACCGTTTTTGCACAGTTCCATGGCCACCATGGCGCCAAGGCCTCGCACTTCGGCAATGCTGCTGTGGCGCTTGGCCAGGTTTCGCAGGCTGGTTGTGATGCGTTGACCAATGTCGCGGCTGCGTTGCAGCAGATCATGTTTCTCAAATTCGTCCAACACCGCGAGCGCGGCTGCACAGGCCAGCGGACTGCCCGCGTAGGTGCCGCCCAGACCACCGGCTCCAGGAGCGTCCATCACTTCGGCACGGCCGACGACGGCGGATATCGGAAAACCACCGGCCATGGATTTGGCCATGGTGATGAGGTCAGGTGCGATGCCGCTTTGTTCACAGGCGAACCACGTACCGGTTCGGCCTGCGCCGGTCTGCACCTCATCGCAGATCAGCAGGATGCCGTGCTGATCGCACAGGGTACGCAGGTGTCGCATCAATTCGGGCGGAGCCACGTTGAAGCCTCCCTCGCCCTGCACAGGCTCCAGAATGATGGCGGCCACCCGACTGGCATCAATGTCGTTCTTGAAGATCTGCTCGATCGAGGCGATGGTGTCGTCAACGCTCACACCATGCAGGGCGCTGGGAAAGCGGGCGTGGAACACTTCGGCAGGGAAAGGGCCAAAGCCAAGTTTGTAGGGGGCGACTTTGCCAGTCATAGCCAGCGTCAGCAGGGTGCGGCCATGGTAGCCGCCGGAGAACGCGATCACGCCCGAGCGGCCCGTATGGGCGCGAGCGATCTTGATGGCGTTTTCCACCGCTTCGGCACCCGTGGTGAGGAAAAGTGTCTTTTTGGCGAAGTTGCCCGGTGCCTTGGCGTTGATGCGCTCGGCCAGTTCCACGTAGGGTTCGTAGGCCAGCACCTGGAAGCAGGTGTGGGTGTAGCAGTCGAGTTGAGATTTCACAGCCTCCATAACGGCAGCATTGCGATGGCCAGTGTTCAGCACGGCGATGCCGCCAGCGAAGTCGATGTAGCGGCAGCCTTCGACGTCCCAGACTTCGGCGTTCTCTGCCCTACTGATAAAAATGTGATGGCTTTGACCAACGCCACGAGGGATAGCGGCTTCGCGCCGGGCCATAAGGGAAGCATTATTCAAATGAGATTCGCGTTGCATGGTGTGCTCCTGTGGAAAGACTGAAAAGGTGGGGATTAGGGGGCAGGGCGCTGGAGTGCGCCTGAGAAGAACATGCGGGTGTTCTGTGCCAAAGCGTCGACGTGATAACCGCCTTCCTGTACGTAGACGGTGGGTAGGTCCAGACTCGCTACGGCTTGGCCAAGGCGGCGAAAACCTTCGCTGCTGACCGCGACTTGGGATTGCGGATCGTCTTCGTAAATATCGAAACCCAGTGAGAAGACCAGCGCGTCGGGTTGGAAGGATCTGATGGCGAGCAGCGCACGTTCGATCTGCTCGAAGAACACAGCTTCGGACGAACCATGGGGCATGGGAAGGTTCAGGTTGAAGCCCAAGCCGGCGCCGGCGCCGGTTTCATCGGGAAATCCGGCGACACCGGGGTAGAAATTCGTCGGATCGCCATGGATCGATACATAAAGCACGTCGTCGCGCTCGTAGAAGATTTCTTGTATGCCCTGACCGTGGTGCATGTCGGCGTCCAAAATTGCCACGCGTGCGTGCTTCTGGCGCAGGAGCTGTGCCGCAATGGCTGCGTTGTTCAGGTAGCAGAAGCCACCGGCGGCCTCAGTTCGTGCGTGATGACCGGGCGGTCGGCAGAGCGCGTAGCTTTGGCGATCCCCACTGAGCACCGCCGTGGCGGCAGCCGCCGCGCACTGCGCTGCCCAGTAGGCCGAGCGCCAGGTGAACTCACCCACTGGACAGCTTCCGTCAGCTAGATAGGCTGCTGCCTGAGCGAGTACGCCGCGCAGAGCATTGGGTTCGCGCACAAAGATGTTGGACATGACTTCGTCGCCCCAGTCCGCCGGAATCTTCTTCCATTCGGCGTAGGCCGTTTCGAGAAAACGGAGGTAAGACGCGCTGTGTACCGCCTGAATTGGCGCTACGCCATAGTCAGCAGGTTGATGTACCTCTAAGCCCAGTTCGCTGACTCCGCGCAGGATGGCGAGGGCACGGTCGGGGACCTCTTGGGGTTTGCGCATTTGTCCGCGCGAGAGATACGTCTGGGGATGGTGCAGCAGCTGCTCGGGGTGAAAAAACGTTTTCATGCAGGATCTTGAAAGAAGGTGGTGAGGAAGTTCAGTAGCCGACCGTGCGGTCAACAGCGTGTTGGAGAGGCTCACCACGCATCGCGCGGCGGATGTTCTCGATAACAGTGACGGACGATTGCGCTGGATCGCTGAGCGAGGCCACGTGGGGCGTGAGTCGCAGATAAGGATGCGTCCAGAATGGGTGATCTACGGGGAGCGGTTCGACACTGAAAACGTCAATGAAGGCACCTGCGACCTGGCCCTGATCTAGTGCGGCTAGGAGATCGGCCTCGACCAGATGCCCGCCCCGGCCCACTTGAATCAGGCAGGTCTCTGGCTTCAACAGGGCGAAGAAATTGCGGTTGAGCAGGCCCGATGTCTCGGCCGTGAGCGGCAGCAGGTTAATGACCACGTCGCAGCTACCAAGTGATTGCGCCAGGGCGGCACTGCCAATGCGGCATTCCACATCGGTAATCTGTTTGGCGCTGCGGCTCCAACCGGTGACCTGGAAACCCAGTTGTGCTAGGGCTTGGGCGACGGCGGCGCCCAACTCACCCAGGCCTAACACCAGCACGCGGCGCTCTGAAGTGTTTCCCGGGGGGAGAAAGCGCCATTCGCGCGCTGCCTGGTGCCGGGCGTGCAAATGCAAGTGACGGTGGAAGTAGAAGACGGCAGCTAGGCAGTACTCGACCATTCGCTGCGTCAGGGTTGGGTCGATCAGGCGCGCTACGGGGATATGGGCGTCGATATCGGTCAGGCGGAGTTGATCGATGCCCGCGCCCAGCGACAGCACGGCGCGCAGATTGGTGAAGGCACGGAAGCCCTGGGGCGGTGGCGTCCACACCAAGGCCACGTCCACAGCTTCCGGCTGGTCGCACTCAGGGCCGGTTACAAATTTCAGATCGGGAAGAGCCGCCTGCAGCGTGGCCCGCCAGGCTTGCGGGTCATCCAGATCGCTGTAAAAAAAAACCGTGGTCATGCCAGCACCTTGCCCCGGTTAAGGATGTTCTTGGGGTCCATCGCATGCTTGATCGTGCGCATCAGCGCCAGCTCCTGTGGCGTGCGTGAGTGGCTGAGGTAGGCTTTCTTATGTTCTCCAATGCCGTGTTCGGCTGAGATCGAGCCGCCATAGCGGCGCACAATGCCGTAGACACAAGCATCAATCCGGTCCTCTGGGAAGACACCGTGGCCTGGGCGGATGTGTACCCCCACGTGGAGATTGCTATCACCCACGTGGCCGAAATGCACGTGTTCGCAGTGCGGGAAGGTGTCGCGCAGGGCCCTCTGAAGCTCGTCTACAAAACGGCCAAGGCTACTGATGGGCAGGCTGACGTCGTAGCCGCAGTAGGGCGCCCACATCAACGGAAATTCGGACACGGCGTCGCGCAGACGCCAGAAGGACTCGCGCTCCTTGAGCGACTGTGCGATAGCCGCGTCTCGCAGCCACCCCTGTTCTAGCGCGGCTTCCAGCATGTTCGAGAACATCGCCATGTCGCGGCCGGCCTCACCGCCTTCCATTTCGATGAGCACCTGCAGGCCATGTGCATTGACGGGCGAGCGCAGCCCGGGTATGCGTGTTGTGGCCAGCTCGTGGAAATCCGGCCACATCACTTCGAACGCCGACAGCGTGCCGCTGAGGGTGCGTTGCGCATGACGCAAAAAGCGCACCACCGTGTCGTAGTCGGGCAGGGTGCACCAGGCGGTGTTGCAACTCTGAGGCTGCGGGTGCAGGCGCAGCACCGCTCGGGTGACGATGCCTAGAGTGCCTTCCGAGCCGATGAACAGTTGCCTCAGGTCATAGCCAGCGTTGTTCTTGAGCATCTTGTTGAGCCCGCACACCACGGTGCCATCGGCCAGTACGGCTTCAAGGCCCAGCACTTGGTCGCGGAACATGCCGTAGCGGATCACGCGGTTGCCACCGGCGTTGGTGGCGATGTTGCCGCCGACCTGACATGAGCCTCGTGCTCCCAGATCCACGGCCAGCAGCAGCCCGGCGGCGCGGGCCGCGTCCTGCGCAGTCTGCAGCGGTGTTCCGGCCAGCACCGTGAGGGTGCACGCTGCGGTGTCGATTTCCTCGATGCCGTTGAGTCGCGCCAGGGACAAGGCGATGTCGTTTTCGGCTGGCACCGCGCCGGCCACCAGGCCGGTGAGTCCGCCCTGCGGCGTGACAGGCTGGCCGTGCCGATGACAGATGGTCATAACCTGGGCCACCTCGACTGGGGTACCAGGGCGTACAAGGGCCAGCGGCACATGGGTGTGGGTTTGGAACCAGTCGGTACAGCTCTGGAGTGGGATGGCATTACCGGTCAGCACATGGGCGGCACCCACCGCCTGAGTCAGTTCGTCGATCAGGGTGGTCGTGGTGTGAGGTTTCATCGGGCCGCCTCTCGCGAAGCAAGCATCGCTCGCCACTGGGCTCGGAACATAGGTAGAGACAGCGCTAGGCCTGCGCAAGCGATCACGGAAATGCCCAGCAGCGCAACGGCGTCGGGCCGCTGCCCAAATACGAGCACGCTGAATACCACCGCGAGTAGCAGGTGGAAATAGTTGAAGGGCGCCAGCGACGAGGCAGGTACTTTCTGGAATGCCTCGATCAGCAGATACTGGCCGATGCCACTAAGGGCTCCCACCGCGACCATCAGAGCCAGGTCGCGTGCGCCGGGTAAGGCCAAATGGTCGGCCGTTGGCAGGGACAGGACCGTCATTACGGTGCAGATCAGCGCTGTCCATGCGAACTGTTGCTCCATGCTGACCTTTCCGGCTAGGTGGCGGGTGAGGATTTGCAACATGGCGTATGCGGCAGCGGCCAACAGCATCAGCACCGTACCAACCAGTGGTAGTGCGCCGCCCGGGCGCACGATCAGCAGCATACCGACGAAGCCGGCTACCACTGCCACGGTCTGTGCCGTGCTTACCTGCTCGTCCAGCAGCCAGGGAGAGATGGCGACGATGATCAGCGGCGACAAGAAGTAAATGGCGGTGGCTTCGGCCAGCGGCATGGTGTTCAGGGCCTGCATGAAGGTCAGTCCTACAGTGCCTAGCATGACTCCGCGCCACAGCACTATGCGGCGGTAGGCTGCGGGCAAGCGCCAGCGGGTGCCACGCCTGTGCATCAGGCCAAAGGCCATCAGCAGCACGATGCTGTAGCGCACCAAGTTGACCAGGGGGGCTGGATGGCGGGCCACTAGGTCCTTCGCCAACACATCTAGCGTGGCCAAGGCCACGATGGCACACAAAAAGATGCCGCATGCGTGCAACCAGAGGTTATGGGCGGGCCGTTGGCAAGCCTTGGAAGAGATCACGATGGCCGGACCGATCAGAGTAGGTTAATCCAGGTGGTCTTGAAATCGCTGTATTTGTCCAGGGCGTGCAGCGATTTGTCGCGACCGAAGCCGGATTGCTTGACACCTCCGAAGGGCACGGTGATGTCGCCGTCAAAGTAACAATTGACCCATACCAGACCGGCACGCAGGCGGCGTGATATGCGGTGCGCACGTCCCAACTGCGCCGTCCACAGGCCGGCGCCCAGGCCATAGGGCGAGTCATTGGCCAGTGCCACCGCTTCGTCCTCTGTGCTGAATCGCTGGGCGGCTAGGACCGGGCCGAAGATCTCTTCGTTAACGATGCGCATGGCCTGGCGCGGGCAGTCGAAGATGGTGGGCTCCACGTAGTAGCCGCCAGTGGCAGTGCGTGCCCGCTGGCCACCGGTACGCAGCTGCGCACCTTCGCTCAGGCCGGACTCAATGTAGCCAAGCACCCGGCGCATCTGTGTTTCGTCGACGATGGCGCCCATGGTGGTGGCGGGATCCAGTGGGTCGCCAGGGCGCATGCCCTGGGCATACTGGGCAACTTTGTCCATGAAGCGGTCGTAGATGCCGTTCTGCACATAGAGGCGCGAACCCGCAATGCAGACCTCGCCCTGGTTGGAGAAGATCCCTACGGCGGCTGCCTGAGCGGCCTTGTCGAGATCCGGGCAGTCGTCGAACACAATGTGGGGCGACTTGCCGCCACACTCCAGCCACACCCGCTTAAGGTTGGACTGGCTGGAATAGGCCATGAAGCGCTTGCCTGTGGCGGTGGAACCGGTGAAGGCGAGGCAGTCCACGTCCATGTGCAGGCCCAGGGCCTGGCCGGTGACCGGGCCCAGACCGGGCAGCACGTTGAACACGCCCTGGGGCACGCCGGCCTCGGCAGCCAGCTCGGCCAAGCGCAGGGCGCTCAGCGGCGACTGCTCTGCTGGCTTGAGTAGCACGCTGTTACCGGCGGCCAGGGCGGGCGCAATCTTCCATGAGGCCATCATCAGCGGGTAGTTCCAAGGTACAACGGCGGCTACCACACCAATCGGTTCGCGGGTGATGGTGGCCAAGGCCTCGGGGCCGGTGGGCGCGATTTCGTCATACTGCTTGTCGATGGCTTCGGCGTACCAGGCAAAACACTTAGCGGTTTCTGGCAGGTCGTAGGCCAAGGCGTCGCTGATGGGCTTCCCCATATCCAGCGTTTCCAGCAGGGCCAGCTCATCGCGGTGCAGTTCGATCAGGGCCGCCAGGCGAAGCAGCACGCGCTTGCGTTCCCGGGGGTGCTGCTGTGACCATACGCCCGACTCAAAGGCACGTCGCGCGGCTTGTACGGCGCGGTCCACATCGGCTGGCTGGCAGGCCGCCACGTCGGCCAGCTTCCGGCCGTTGGCAGGGTTGATAGTGGCAAAAGTCTGACAATCTTCGGCGTCGACGAAGCGGCCGTCGATGAAGGCTTGGTGGAGCGGACGCACAGCGTTGGCTCTGGTTTGCCAGGTGTCGAAGTCGGCCGTGCTCATGCCACTACCTCCTGGGCAAGGTGCACACCGGCGGTCTGCAGCATGGCGTTGAGTAGCACGTTGGCGCCAGCCTCCAAGTGCTCGGGCTGGGCGTCCTCGATTTCGTTGTGGCTGATGCCGTCCTTGCAGGGTACAAAGATCATGGCGGTGGGTGCCACGTCGGCGATGTAGACCGCGTCGTGGCCGGCTCCGGTCACGATGTCCATGTGGGAGTAGCCAGCGCGCTGCGCCTGCTCGCGGATGTGCTGCACCAGCGGCGTAGCAAAGGGCGTTGGTGGAAAGTGCTGCACGTCGATCAGCTCCACCTTTACGCCGAAACGCTCGCCCGCTTCGGCGCAGGCCTGGCGCCAGCGCTGATCCATGAGCGCCAGCGTGGCCGCGTCCTCGTGGCGCAGGTCTGCGGTGAATTGCACCTGCCCCGGAATCACGTTGCGCGAGCCCGGGTGCACCTGGACCACGCCCACCGTGCCGCGGCCGTGAGGCTGGTGGTCGCGCGCGATGTGGATGACCTCCTGCATCAGGTGGGTCGCGGCGAACAGCGCGTCCTGGCGCACCGACATGGGGGTGGGGCCGGCGTGCATTTCCATGCCGGTCACGTTCACGTCGTACCAGCGCAGGCCCAGCGAGCCGGTGACCACTCCAATCACCTTGTCCTGGGCTTCCAGGATGGGGCCTTGTTCGATGTGGGCTTCGTAGTAGGCTCCCACCGGGCGCCCGCCCACTGGCAGCATGCCGGCGTAGCCAATGGCCTGCAGCTCATCGCGCACGCGTTTGCCGGACATGTCGGTGGCGTCCAGCGCGGTGGCCAGCGGGAACTTGCCGGCGAACACCCCCGAGCCCATCATCACCGGCACAAAACGCGAGCCTTCCTCGTTGGTCCAGATAGCCAGCTCCAGCGGAGCTTCAGTCTGCAGGCCTGTGTCCTGCAGCGTGCGCATGATTTCCAGCCCGGCCATGACGCCGTAGCAGCCGTCGAACTTTCCGCCCGTGGGCTGGGTATCGATGTGGCTGCCAGTCATCACCGGTGCCAGCGCTGGGTTGCGGCCGGCACGGCGGCCGAAGATGTTGCCCACCTGGTCCACGCTGATGGACAGGCCGGCGTCTTTCATCCAACCGACCACGAGGTCGCGGCCTTGGCCGTCCAGGGCCGTAAGGGCGAGGCGGCAGTTGCCGCCCTGTTCAGTAGCGCCCACGCGGGCGAGCTCCATCAGCGACTGCCACAGGCGCTGACCGTTTATTTGTAGTGAGGTGTTTGACATGATGTGCGGAGTATTCAGACGGCGGCCGCGCGCTCGCGCTGGAGTTGCTGCGCGCTGGCGCGGATGGCGGAGAGCGTTTCGCCGGGCGCGATGCCGTCGGCGTCGTAGCGGATCTCGATGAGGGCCGGTAGCCGTTCGCGCTCGGCAAAAGCCAGGGCGCGGGCGAAGGCGGCCTCGAACTGGGTGTTGTCGCTGACGACCTCGCCGTGGCCCCGGTAGGCGCCCACCAGATGGGCGAAGTCCGGGTTGTCAAATGTCAGCGCGATGGTGCGGTCTGGGAACTCTCGTTCCTGGTGGGCACGTATGGTGCCCCACATGCCGTTGTTGAACACCAGCACGACGATGCCCAGCCGGTACTGCATGGCTACGCCCAATTCCTGCAGGTTCATCTGGAAGCAGCCGTCGCCCGCGTAGCAGACCACGGGGCGTTGCGGATCCTCGAGCTTGGCCGCAATGGCAGCCGGCAGGCCGTAGCCCATGCTGCCCACGGTGGGTGCGAGCGAGCTGCCGATGCCATTGAACTGGCGGTAGCGGTGCGGGTAGAGTGCGTAGTTGCCAGCGCCCACGGTGATGCATGCCTCGGCCGGCAGCACGGTGTTCACGTGGCAGGCGGCCTGATCCAGGCTCATGGCGCTGGGCGAGGGCAGGGGCGCCAGCGTCGCGCGATAGGCGGCGTTGGCGGCACGGGTGTGGGCACCCCAGGTCGGGATGCGGCTGGGGCTAAGGGTGGCCAAGCCTTCCGCCATGCCGACGTTGCTGGCGCAGATGGCCTGGGTGGGCTGGAATACGCGTCCGAGTTCGTTGGGGTCGGCGTACACGTGGACGAGTTGCTGGCGCGGGCGTGGGCTCTCGACCACGCTGTAGCCCTCTGTGGTGGCTTCGCCCAAGCGCGCGCCCAGTGTCAGCAACAGGTCGACGCTGCGCATGCGCTGGCGCAGGCCCTCGTGCATCCCCCAGCCCACATGGCCGGCAAAGTTGGGATGCCTTTGGTCGAAACATTCCAGGCGTCGCCACGACACGCCCACGGGCAGGTCGAATCGTTCGGCGAAGCCTCGCACCTGGGCCAGGGCTTCGGAGGTCCAGCCGCTTCCGCCCACCAGTAGGAAGGGGCTGTGAGCTGCTTCAAGGCGTTCGCGCAGTGCGTCGAGATCGGCCGTGCCCGGACGTGTCAGCACGCGGGTATAGGACGGAAGGTCAGCCACCTGGGCCGTTCCCCACAGGGTGTCTTCGGGCAGGGCCAGTACCACTGGGCCGGGGCGCCCGCTGGTGGCCACGCTAAAGGCGCGGGCGATGAACTCCGGAATGCGGTCGGTGCGGTCGATCTGCGCCACCCACTTGGCCATTTGGCCGAACATGCGGCGGTAGTCGATTTCCTGAAAAGCCTCGCGTTCGTAGAAGCCGTTACCCACTTGGCCTACGAATAGGATCATTGGCGTGGAGTCTTGGAAGGCGGTGTGAACGCCGATGCTTGCATTAGTGGCGCCAGGGCCGCGCGTGACGAAGCAAATCCCGGGGGCGCCGGTGAGCTTCCCGTGGGCCTCGGCCATGTAAGCGGCGCCGCTTTCCTGGCGGCAGACCACCGCCTGGATCGCGTCCTGGTGCTCGTTGAGCGCATCGATGCAGGGAAGGTAGCTTTCACCAGGCACCAGGAAGATGCGGCGTGCGCCGTGGTTGCGCAGCTGCTGGATGAGGATCTGGCCGCCGTTGCGGGCTGCCGTGATGGGGTGGGTTTGGGTCATGTTGGTGAGGTGATCAGGCAAGGGCAACGCTGGCGCCCACCGGGCTCCAGTGTTTGCCAGGGATGGCCGCGATGAGGCGCTGCGTGTATTCGTTCTGCGGGCGATCGATCACCTGGGCTGGTGTGCCGTGCTCGACGATGCGGCCCTTGTGCATGACCACGATCTGGTGGCACATCTGGGCCGCCACGCGCAAGTCGTGGGTGATGAAGATCATGGCCAGGTTCAGACGCTGCTGGACGTCCTGCAGCAGCTTGAGTACCTGGGCCTGAACCGAAACGTCTAGAGCCGACACCGACTCATCGGCCACGATCAGCTGCGGCTCCAGGGCCAGGGCGCGAGCAATGCCGATGCGCTGGCGCTGACCGCCCGAAAAGGCGTTGGGGTAGCGATCAAAGGCGGACTCATCCAGTTCTACTAGGCGCAGCAGCTCGCGGGCCTTGCGCTCGGCTTCGGCGTAGGGCACGCCGTTGGCTACCGGGCCGTCGGTGATGCTGCGCCCCACGGTGTGGCGAGGGTTGAGCGAGGCGAACGGGTCCTGAAAGATCATCTGCAACTGCTGGCGCATGGGCCGGAACTGCGCCTGCGCAAGCTGGGCGATATCGGTGCCGTTGAAGACGATTTGACCGCCGTCGATCTCGGTCAAGCGAAGCAGGCATTTGCCTATGGTGGATTTTCCCGAACCAGACTCGCCCACGATGCCGAGGGTCTGGCCCCGGTGCACCTGAAAGCTCACGCCGTCTACTGCGTGTACCACGCGCTTGGGCACAAACAGGCCCCGTTCGGTGACGTAGGTCTTGCGCAGGTCTTTCACGTCCAGCACAACTGGGTCGCTCGTGGCGTCTTCGGTGAGGCAGTCGCCGCCGCGGTGGGGTACGGCGGCTATCAGGCGCTGGGTGTAGGGGTGTTGCGGGCGGTTGAGCACCTGCTCGGCCGGTCCTTGCTCAACCAGCACGCCCTTTTCCATGACGGCCACGCGGTCGGCGATGTCGGCCACCACGCCGAAGTCGTGGGTGATGAACATAACGCCCATGCCCATGCTGGACTGGATGCGCTTGATCAGCGATAGGATTTGCGCCTGGGTCGTCACATCCAGCGCAGTCGTGGGTTCGTCCGCGATCAGGATGGACGGCTCCAGCGCAAGGGCCATGGCGATCATGACGCGCTGCCGCTGGCCACCCGAGAGGCGAAAGGGGTAGGCGTCCTTGAGCGTCGATGGGTCGGGCAGACCCACGAAGTGGAGCAGTTCCAGCACGCGCTGCTGGCGTGCTAAGCCGGTGTAGGCGCCATGCACTGTGAGCACCTCGGCGATTTGCTCGCCCACCCGCATCAGCGGGTTGAGCGCCGACATGGGCTCCTGGAACACCATGCCGATGTCCTTGCCGCGTAGCGCCAACAATTGGTCCTCGCGCAATTGCAGCAGGTCGCGGCCCTTGAACAGGATGCGCCCGGTCTGGGGCCTGAGGTAGGCGGGCAACAGGCCCATGATGGCGTTGGCGCTGATGGACTTGCCCGATCCGGACTCGCCCACGATACATAAGATCTCTCCGGCACGCAGGTCGAAGGACAGGTCCTTGACCGCGTGTGCTCGGTCGCCACCAGAGGGTAGGTTCACGGTCAGCTGCTCAATGCGCAGCAGCGGGGCGTCGGTCTGGGAGGTGGTCATATTTCATTCCCCCCGCTTGCGCAATTGGGGGTTCATAGCGTCGTTCAGGCCTTCACCGATAAGATTGATGGCCAACACGGTGAGCAGGATGGCGATGCCGGGCAGAACGCTCATCAGCGGCGCCTCACGCAGCATGGTGCGCGAGGCGCCGATCATGAATCCCCAGCTCATGAGGTTGCGATCTCCCAGACCAAGGAAGGACAGCGAAGACTCGGTGAGGATGGCGGTGGCGATCATCAGAGAGGCCGTCACGATGATGGGTGACATGGCGTTGGGCAGGATTTGCGTGAAGATGATGCGAGCCGGCTTCTGGCCTATGACGATCGCGGCCTGCACGAACTCTCGCTGCTTGAGTGAGAGGAACTCACTGCGCACCAGCCGCGCCACCGGCGGCCAAGAGACGATCGCGATGGCGCCCACGATGGAGAAGATGGAGGGCGTGAAGATGGCCACGAGCACCACGGCCATGGCGAGTTGCGGGATGGTCTGGAAGAACTCGGTAAAGCGCATCAGCAGGTCGTCGATGCGCCCGCCATAGAAGCCGGCCAGTGCGCCGATGAGGATGCCGAAGATCACCGCCGCCAGTGTGGAGACCACGCCCACCAGCAGTGACACGCGGGCTCCGTAGGCCAGGCCGGCGCCCAGGTCGCGGCCCAGCATGTCGGTACCCAGCGGGTAGTCGGCGTTGGTCAGCGGTTTGAGCAGGGGCTCGGCCACCATGGACCAGGGGGACTCCTCATACCAGACTGAGCACAACACGGCGGTGAGGATCACCAGGCACAGGATGGCCAGGCCCATAAGCGCGCCTTTGTTGGCGGCAAAGCGGTGCATGAATTTCTTCATTTCAGGCTCCCAATTCGATGCGGGGATCGACCAGGCGGTAGACCAGATCGGTGATCAGGTTGAACAGCACGACCATGGTGGACGTCACCAGGAAAACGCCCAATAGCAACTGGTAGTCGCGCTGCATCAGGGCGTCGAACATGAGGCGACCGATGCCGGGCCAGCCGAAGACGGTCTCGGCCAACACGGCACCGCCGGCCATCTGGCCCAGCTGGATGCCTGCGAAGGTGACCACCGGCAGCATGGCGTTACGCATCACATGACGGCGGATGACCTGGCTGGCGGGCACACCCTTGGCTCGGGCTGTTTTTATGAAGTCCATGCCCATCACTTCCAGCATGGAGGCGCGTGCCAGGCGGGCGTACACGGCCATGAAGAAGCAGCCCAGCGAGACCACAGGCAGCACTAGGTGGGCACTGATGTCGGCCACGCGGTCCCAACCGGTGAGGCCCGCGCCAACGCTCTCCATACCGAAGGCCGGCAGCCAGCCCAGCGTGACGGAGAACAGAATGACCATCAGCAGCGACAGCCAGAACAATGGCGTGGCATAGAAGAACAGCGAGACGGACATGATCAGGCTGTCCAACCAGGTGTTGCGGTTGGTGTAGCGGCTGCGGGCAGCGAAAACGCCCAAGAGACCACCCACAAGCAGAGAGAACCCAAAGGCCAGCGTCATCAATAGCAACGTTGCTGGCAAGCGCTCGGCGATAAGTTCGAGCACCGGCAGGTTGTTGCGGTAGGAAAATCCCAGATCCAGTTGCAGGATGCCCTTGATATAGAGCCACAGTTGCGTCCACAGCGGCTGGTCGAATCCGAACTGTTGACGCAGTTGCGCCAGGTAAGCAGGGTCGGACGATGCGGCCTCTCCGGCCATGATGGCAGCGGGATCGCCCGGGGCTAGACGGATGAGCAGAAAGTTGAAGACCACGACGCCCAAGATGACGAAGAAGGCCTTGCCCAGTCTGGCAATGAGAAAGGAAATCAGTTTCACGTTACGGCGCCTCTGTTTGCAAGGCGCAGCTCCACCCGGACCGCGCACGGAGTGCGCGGCCAAGAGCTGCGTTCAGGAGGTGACCCGCGCGAGTCGGGTCGGTCAGGGCTTACTTCTTGTCGAAGTAGACGTCGTCAAAGGTCTCATTCAGGCCGATACCGGTTTTCACCAGGTTCTTGACGTTTTTGGGGTAAAAGGTGGCGTATTCGATTTCGAACAACACGCCATTGGCCACTTCGCTCATCAGGATGGTTTGCACCTCCGAATACAGCTTCTGGCGTAGCTCGGGTGTGCGAGCGGCAGCGGCGGTGGCGAACAGTTCGTCGACCTTCAGGTTTTTGTAGCCCTGGTTGTTGACGAATGGTGAACCCTTGATCGCATTGGTCGACAGGAAGTGGCGCGCTACGCCCAGAGCCGGGTCGCCGTATTGATAGGTGAAGTTAAAGGTGAGATCGAAATCAAACTCTCCGGAACGCTTGGCCCAGCCGCCCGCATCAGCCGGGTCGATTTGCACCTTGAAACCGATCTGCTCCAGACTTTGTTTGGTGTACTCGGCCAGGCGTTCCCAGGCGGAGCCGTAGGGAAAGGACAGCAACTTGACCGGGGTGGCGCCGACGTTGACTCCCGACTCCTGGATCAGCGCGCGTGCCTTTTTCAGGTCGTAGGCGTACTGCGGTACGTTCTTATCGTGGTACAGCGTGGTCGAGGCGATCGGGCTGGTGGCGACCTTTCCCATGCCGAAGAAGATGTTGTCGACGATGAATTTGCGGTTGATGGCGTGCATCACTGCCTGCCGCACCTTGACGTTGTCGAACGGAGGTTTGCGCTGGTTCATGCTCATGAAGGCCAGTGGCGCGTACATTTCCCATCCCTTGGTTGTCATCTCCACGTTTGGCAGGGCGCGTAAGCGCTTCACGTCCACGTTGTCTACGTCGCCACCACGAAGAAGTTGCACGTCGCCCTTTTCGAAGGCTACCGCCCTTGAGGCCGCATCGGGGATTACACGGAACACGATCTCGTCCAGGTAGGGTTGGCCCTTCTTCCAGTAGTCAGTGTTGCGGGTCAGCACGATGTGCGAGCCTTTTTTCCACTCCTTGAACTTGAAAGGGCCAGT
This sequence comes from Acidovorax delafieldii 2AN, assembly GCF_000175235.1. Classification (GTDB taxonomy): domain Bacteria; phylum Pseudomonadota; class Gammaproteobacteria; order Burkholderiales; family Burkholderiaceae_C; genus Acidovorax; species Acidovorax delafieldii_B. The sequence continues at coordinate 41,062 of NZ_ACQT01000004.1, forward strand.
GCCGATGGGGGTCTGGTTGGCGGGGTTGGTGCGGTAGTCGGTGCCGTCATAGATGTGTTTTGGCACCATGGGCATGTTGTCGACCACGAACAAGCTCATGAATGGCGAGAAGGCCTCCTTGAGCTTGAACTCCACTGTGTGCTCGTTGATCGCAGTGACCGACTCTATGTACTTGTTGATTACTAGACGACCGCGTGGGTGGGTTTCGCGCAGGAACTTGTCGACGCTGAAAACCACGTCTGCGGCGGTGAATGGCTTGCCGTCGTGCCATTTGACGCCACGCTGCAGTTCGAAGGTGTAGGTCAGGCCGTCACTTGACGTCTTCCACGACTTAGCCAGCGACGGCAGAGGCTGGAGTGCAGCGTCATAGGTTAGCAAGCTTTGGTAGATCTTGCCGGCCACGTACTGCGTTGGGGCTTGCTGGTTAAGACCTAACATCAGGGTCGGTGGCTCGGGCTGGACGATGGCAGTGAGCGTGCCGCCCTGCGTTTGTGCCAGTGCGGCGACTGGGCCGAACAGGCCCGCGGCGACCGCTAGTACGGCACCCGCCTTGCGGAAGGTCGAACGGGCAATGGTTAGTTTCATCGGGTTCTCCAGAAGATTGAAGACAGGCTGTGGGTCAAGAAGGGAATCGGAAAGTGTTGGAGCGTGGAGTCAGATTTCCCTGTCCTCGCTCGCATCGAGTCCGAGGCGGCTGCAGATGCCCAGCAGGTGGTCGCGCATGGCGCGCTTTGCTGCTGTTGGGTGCCGCCTCTTCAGCGCTCGCAAAAGAGGTAGGTGTTCGTTGTGCGCCACTTCCCAGACTTCGCCGTAAACGAAGTGCTGGTTAAGCTTGGCGAAGATGGCACTGTTCTCACTCAAGGCCCATAGGTGCTGGACGGTAGACGCCAGCGCAACGTTGCCGCAGGCTTCCGCGATCAGCAGGTGCAGACGGTCGTTGTGTTTGAAGGGTTGCTCAGAGCCTGGTAGGGCCATGGTGGCTTCTTCCATGGCTCTAAGCTGCGCGTCGGTGGCGTGGCGTGCCGCCAGCTCGGCACAGTGAGGCTCCACGAGCAGGCGTGCCTGCAACAAGTCCGCTGCACCCACGTCCAGCGGTAGCAGGGCTCCCGGGTTGGGTGTTTCACTGAGGCTGAGGTGAGACTCTGGGCCGGTTACGTAAACGCCGCTACCTACTCGCACGTCCACCCAACCCTCAATTTCAAGCGCGATCAGTGCCTCACGCACCGAGGGGCGACTGACTTGCAGCATCTCCGCTAACTCGCGTTCCGATGGAAGGCGCTCGCCGGGGCGATAGCTACCGCCACGGATCTTGTCTTTGATCTGGTTGGCGATCATCCGATAGAGGCGAGCGACACTGACAGGTTGGAAGGTACTCATGAGAAATTCGTGGTGTTAGGTAGCCAGGTGGCCAAGTGGTAAGGCCAATGTAGTTAAAAAAAGGCTAAACACTATCGGGGTAACTACCGTACTATGGCGGAAAGCAAGACGCATGCCAGCTAATGTTGGCCTACGCCTGTCTTCCAGTACGGCCGCATTTTTGCGGGATATGGCGATCTATAGGGGGTTATCGACCCATAGTAGGGATGGGGGACGCCCTAATTCGGGCCTTTTTGCACTCGCTGGGTGCGGCGCGTGAATGCAAGCACACCCAGCATCTCAATTTGGAGGAGTGATGCTCCTGTGCCTGTAAGTAGCCGCGTCACCATATTCGGTAAGGGTGCCCGATGCCAGCCATGAGCCTCAGCAAGTTCTCTAGTGCTGGCCGACTGTCCCCCGCGATTGTGAGGCAGTGAACGATGAAGGAGGGCCGCCACCGCAGCACGGAGCAGGTCGTATCACGTACTCAGCCGTCCCCGCAGGACTTCCGCTAGAGGTGCTCTTACTGTTTACGCCATTTTTACGGCGGCCTACCAAATCTGTGCACACTTTTTACAGCGGCATCTTGAGAATCAACACACGTTTTGATTCAGGAGTTGTCGATGGACATGATCTGGATAGCCGCATTGACGGCTCTGTGGTTGGCCATGGCCGAGGCCGTGGTTCTTCTGCAAAAGTTCGGCCCGGCCAAGGGTGAGCGCGCATGATCGGCCTCGAAGCTCTATACGGCTTTGGCGCACTGTTGGCCGGCGTTTTGCTGGCTTATCTCGTGTTTGCGTTGATCTGCGCAGAGGGGCTCTAACATGGAGATCTCTGCCTGGAGCTTGCTCGGGCTCTTTCTAATTGGGCTTAGCGTTCTGGCATGGCCGTTGGGCAAATGGTTGGCCGCCCTATGCGACGGTCGATTGCCTCGGTGGATGCATGTGGTCGAAAGACCGCTCTACAAGATGGCCGGGGTGGCGCCTGATCAGTCGATGCACTGGCACAACTATGCGCTGGCACTGCTGGCGTTTAATGCCCTCGGTGCATTGGCGGTGTATGGCCTGCAGCGCCTGCAGCACCTATTGCCGCTCAATCCGCAGGGAATGGGCGCGGTGTCCGGCGACTCGTCATTCAACACGGCTATCAGTTTCGTTACCAATACTAACTGGCAGGGCTACGCGGGTGAGTCCACGATGAGCTATCTCACGCAGATGCTCGGCCTTTCCGTTCAAAACTTCTTGTCAGCTGCTACCGGTATCGCCGTGGCGTTCGCGTTGGCCCGCGGTTTCGCAGCCCGACGCACCGATGGACAGGGATATGTCGGCAACTTCTGGACCGACGTCACACGAATCACGGCTTGGGTACTTGTTCCGGCCTCCTTTGTGATTGCACTCGTTCTGATCGGGCAGGGCGTTATCCAGAATTTTGACGCCTACAAGGAAGTCGCCACCCTGGAGCAGACGGTCTATGAAGTGCCCAAGCTCGATGATTCGGGCCAACCCGTGGCAGGTGCTGACGGAAAACCTGTCATGGAGGGCAAGACGAGCAAAATCCAGACGCTGGCCATGGGGCCGGTGGCCTCGCAGGAAGCGATCAAGATGCTCGGGACGAACGGCGGCGGGTTCTTCAACGCCAACTCTGCCCACCCTTACGAGAATCCAACGGCCTTGACGAGCTTCGTGCAAATGCTGGCGATCTTTCTAATCCCCACGGCCTTGTGCTTCGCATTTGGCCGTGTTGTAGGCGACCAGCGCCAAGGTGTCGCGATCCTGGCTGCAATGACGGTGATGTTCGTCGTGGCCGTCGTGGCCCTTGTTGCGGCGGAACAGGCCGGCAATCCGCAATGGAGTGCGCTGGGGGTGGATCAGTCCGTCAGCACCCTGCAATCGGGCGGGAACATGGAGGGCAAGGAAGTGCGATTCGGAATCACTGCGTCAGCGATTTTTGCGGCCGTGACCACCGCAGCCTCATGTGGCGCCGTGAACGCGATGCATGACTCGTTCACGCCTCTGGGAGGCATGGTGCCTCTGGTTCTCATGCAACTGGGAGAGGTCGTTTTTGGCGGCGTGGGCACTGGTCTCTATGGCATGTTGGTATTCGCCATCCTCGCCGTGTTCATGGCGGGTCTCATGATCGGCCGGACGCCTGAGTACTTGGGCAAGAAGATCGAGGTGCGCGAAATGAAGCTCACATCGGTCGCCATCCTGGTCACGCCGATCCTGGTGCTCATGGGTACCGCGATTGCCGTGAGTGCGGGTGCAGGAAAGGTTGGCGTTGCCAACCCTGGAGCCCATGGGTTCTCAGAAGTCCTCTACGCATTGACCTCCGCCGCCAATAACAACGGCAGCGCGTTTGCGGGGCTGTCGGCCAATACGCCGTTCTACAACGTACTGCTGGGACTGGCGATGTGGTTTGGTCGCTTTGGAGTGATCGTGCCCGTCCTGGCCATCGCTGGCTCGCTGGCCGCGAAAAAGCGCTTGCCGGTCACGGCAGGCACCATGCCCACTCATGGGCCGCTGTTTGTTGTTCTCCTCGTGGGGACCGTGCTTCTGGTAGGGCTTCTTAACTACGTGCCTGCCCTGGCTTTGGGTCCGATGGTCGAGCACCTGATGCTCTGGGCCAAGTGAGGTCTTCCAATGACTAGAAAGAATACCGCTACTTCTCTGCTGGATCCTGTCTTGATCAAGACGGCGCTTTGGGGGGCGCTGGCCAAGCTCAGCCCGCTGGTTCAGTGGCGCAACCCGGTGATGTTCATCGTGTACATCGGCAGCATCTTCACCACGCTGCTGTGGCTGCATGCCCTCAACGCGCCGGCGGATGCGAGCATGCGCCCGAGTTTTGTGCTGGCCATTACCGTTTGGCTTTGGTTTACGGTGCTGTTCGCCAACTTTGCTGAAGCGTTGGCCGAAGGCCGCAGCAAGGCCCAAGCCGCCTCTTTGCGTGGATTGCGCAAAGAAACCTGGGCCAAGAAACTCAAAGAGCCGGTCCATGGTTCAGCGTTCTTGCCGGAGCAGGCCACCAACTTGCGCCGCGGCGACGTGGTGCTGGTAGAGGTCGGCGATGTAATTCCGTTGGATGGTGAAGTGATCGAAGGTGTAGCCTCCGTCGATGAAAGTGCCATCACCGGCGAATCTGCGCCGGTGGTTCGCGAGTCCGGTGGAGATTTCTCCGCTGTGACGGGCGGCACCCGCGTGCTTTCCGATTGGCTCGTGGTGCGCGTGTCCGTGAATCCGGGTGAGTCTTTCCTGGATCGGATGATTGGAATGGTGGAGGCTGCCAAGAGGCAAAAGACACCCAATGAGGTCGCGTTGACGATCTTGTTGGTGGCATTGACGATTGTGTTCCTGGTCGTCACCGTCACCCTGCTTCCTTTCTCGATCTTCAGCGTGCAGGCTTCAGCGAATGGGACTGTCGTCTCTCTGACCGCTTTGGTTGCCCTGCTGGTGTGTCTCATCCCCACCACCATCGGCGGACTGTTGTCGGCCGTCGGTGTGGCTGGCATGAGCCGGATGATGCAGGCCAACGTGATTGCGACCTCGGGGCGGGCCGTGGAGGCCGCAGGAGACGTCGATGTGCTCCTGCTGGACAAGACCGGGACCATTACCCACGGGAATCGCCAAGCCAGTGCGTTCCTGCCCGCTGCAGGGGTTTCGCCTAGCCGTCTGGCGCGCGCAGCCTTGCTGGCATCGCTTGCGGACGAGACACCTGAAGGGCGCAGCATTGTCGAGCTTGCCCGCCGTTCGGGTACCACCGACGAGAATCCGCAGAACGTGCTGCTTGTGCCTTTCACTGCGCAGACGCGGATGAGCGGTGTGGACCTCCCCGCCGTTGGGGCGTCCGGGCAACCTGCAATCACGTTGCGCAAGGGGGCCGTGCAAGCCATCGCGCGGCATGTGGAAGCGCTGGGGGGCGCCATGCCACACGACGTGGTGGCTACCGCCGATGGGGTGGCATATCGGGGAAGCACCCCCCTGGTGGTGACCGAAGGGCGTCAGGTGCTCGGTGTTGTAGAACTCAAGGATGTCGTAAAGGTCGGCATCAAGGAGCGCTTCGCCGAACTGCGCCGCATGGGCATCCGCACCGTCATGATCACGGGTGACAACAAACTCACGGCAGCCTTCATCGCTGCGGAGGCCGGGGTCGACGACTTTCTGGCGGAGGCGACGCCGGAGGACAAACTGGCGCTGATCCGAAAGTATCAGTCGGAAGGCCGATTGGTGGCCATGACCGGTGACGGCACCAACGATGCGCCGGCATTGGCACAGGCCGATGTCGCGGTGGCGATGGGGAGCGGAACGCAAGCCGCAAAGGAAGCTGGCAACATGGTCGACTTGGACTCCAACCCGACAAAACTCCTGGAGGTGGTGGAGACTGGCAAGGCGCTCTTGATGACGCGCGGCTCTCTCACGACGTTCTCGATCGCAAACGATGTGGCGAAGTATTTCGCCATCATTCCGGCCATATTCGTGTCGACCTATCCACAGCTTTCCGCACTCAATGTCATGCAGCTGGCGAGCCCATCGTCTGCCATCTTGTCGGCTGTGATCTTCAATGCGCTGGTGATCGTCTTCCTGATCCCCTTGGCATTGCGAGGGGTGCAGTATCGCCCTGTGGGCGCTGCGGCCCTGCTGCGCCGCAACCTCGCAATCTATGGCCTAGGAGGTTTGATCGTGCCATTTGCTGGCATCAAGCTGATTGATTGGATACTGATGGCCGTAGGGCTGATTTGAGGAGTCTTCTATGAAAAACATTCTTCGCCCGGCACTCGTCGTGTTTGTGGCCCTCAGCGCGTTGACGGGCTTGCTTTACCCCTTGGCCGTTACCGGAGCGGCGCAGGCCATTTTCCCCCACGAGGCTGCGGGGAGCCTTGTGCAGCGCACTGGCCAAGCCGTTGGTTCTTCGTTGATCGGCCAGAATTTCACGGGCCCCGCGTATTTCTGGGGACGTCCGTCGGCCACGGCGCCCATGCCTTACAACGCGGCGGCGTCGGGCGGCTCCAACCTGGGGCCCCTCAATCCGGTGTTGAACGATGCGGTCAAGGCTCGGGTGGAGGCGTTGCGCGCAGCTGACCCTGGGAATTTGGCGCCAGTGCCCGTGGACTTGGTGACGGCGTCTGCCAGTGGGTTGGATCCGCATATCAGTGTCGCGGCGGCACAGTACCAAGCCGCCCGCGTGGCGCGGGCTCGCAATGTCTCCGCGGCGAGCGTGAATGCCCTCGTCGACAAGCTCGCCGAAAAGCCGCTCCTGGGCCTGCTGGGCGAACCCAGAGTGAACGTACTGGCGCTGAATCTTGCCTTGGATGATGCTCGGTAACCCTGCATCCCGCCTTTCGCCAGCCTTGGCCATGTGGCCCGCTTGGGAGCAAATGCGGCATGGCTGACATGCAGCGCCCAAGCCCCGATGCGTTGATCGCGCAACTGCGTGCGCAGGAGGCGCAGACCGCGTGCGGCAAGTTGCGCATCTACTTCGGTGCCAATGCCGGGGTGGGCAAGACCTGGGCCATGCTCAGTGCGGCGCAGCGGGAGCGTAGCGCTGGCCGTGACATTCTGATCGGGGTAGTGGAAACCCATGGCAGAGCCGAGACAGCGGCCTTGCTCGTGGGATTGGATGCATTGCCCCTCAAGGAGGTGGAGTACCGTGGCCGGCTCCTTCTTGAATTTGACCTGGACGCAGCCCTCGCACGCAAGCCAGCCATTCTCCTGGTGGATGAGCTTGCCCACTCCAACGTGCAAGGATCCCGCCATGCCAAACGCTGGCAGGATGTTCAGGAGTTGCTCGCCGCGGGCATCGATGTGTGGACTGCGCTCAATGTCCAGCATCTGGAGAGCCTCAATGGGACCGTGGGTGCGATCACGGGGATCAGGGTCCATGAGACGGTGCCCGATATCGTTCTGGACGACGCGGACGAAGTAGTGCTTGTCGACGCCACCCCCGATGAACTGATATCCCGTCTGAGTGCGGGGAAGGTTTATGTCCCTCAGCAGGCTGCGCGTGCGGCTCAGAGCTTTTTCCGCAAAGGGAACCTGATTGCCTTGCGCGAAATCGCACTGCGCCGCACCGCTGAGCATGTGGAGGACGACGTGCTGGGATGGCGGATCGAACAGTCAGGCATTTCTGGCGAGCGCGTGTCTGTCGCCTGGAACACCTCGGGCAGCATACTGGCATGTGTCGGGCCGAACGAAGATGCCGCGCAGACCGTGCGCACGGCCGCTCGCCTGGCAGGGCAGCTCAACGTGAAATGGCATGCCGCATACGTGGAGACGCCGCGACTGCAGAGGCTGGATGCGACGCGGCGCGACAGGATTCTGGCCGTGCTGCAACTGGCGCAAGAGCTGGGCGCCGCGACGGCGGTGCTGACGGGCGACCACGTTGCACCGGCCTTGGCTGCACAGGCGCTTCATCTCAATTGCGCTACCCTGGTCCTGGGGCGTCCTGCGGAGCGGCGCTGGTGGCAAAAGTGGCCATCGACAAAGGAGGTGGGCCGGGAAATCGCGGGTCTCGCCCCCTCGCTTGATATTGTGGAAACGGCGCGCGTAGGTAGTTCGAGGCGGTTGCCGCAGGCACTCTGGAGCCAAAAAGTAGGCGTTGAGGCCAGGGAAACCGACGAGACCGCGCACCCGCGCTGGCAGGGCTTCCTCTGGGCGCTCGGTGCGAGCATTGCGGTCACGTTGATAGCGACACTGTTGCACGAAGTCCTGGAGTTGACCAATATCGTAATGTTGTACCTGGTCGGCGTTGTGGGGGTCGCCATGCGATTCGGGCGTTTGTCTGCGGCGATGGCAGCTCTGCTCAATGTGCTGGCCTTTGATTTCTTCTTCGTATCACCGCGGCTGTCTTTCGCGGTCAGCGACGTGCAGTACGTGGTCACTTTTGCTGTGATGCTGGGGGTGGGACTTCTAGTTGGGCAGCTCACCGCCGGCCTCAGGTTCGCGGCCGGAGTGTCCAACAGCCGAGAGCGCCGGGCGCAATCGTTGTTCGAGCTTGCGCGCAAGCTGTCGGCGGCCTTGGAGACGAGCCAAGTGATCGAGATTGGCGCGGCGGCAGTGCAGGGGCATTTCGGTGGCAGAGCGGTGGTGGTTGCATTGGACGCGTCGGACCGCCTTCACTACCCCGATGATCTGCCTCAGGAATTTGACAAGAGTGTGGCAGATTGGACTTTGCGGCAAGGACAAGGTGCGGGGTTGGCAACAAATACTCTGGCGGCGCAGGCATGGCGCTATGTCCCCCTCAAGGCGCCCATGAGAGTGCGGGGTGTGCTGGCTCTGGAGCCTGCGCACCCAAGGTGGCTTTTGATTCCAGAACAGGCTCAGCAGCTCGACACCTTGGCCCGGCAGATTGCCATTGCGCTCGAACGTGTGCACTATGTCCACATCGCTCAAAAGGCGTTGGTGGACATGGAGTCCGAGCGGTTGCGCAATGCCTTGCTGGGCGCTGTTTCCCATGACGTGAGAACACCGCTGACGGCTCTGCTCACGCTGGCCGAATCGCTCAAGGGATTGCCGATGGAGGAGCACGATGCCGTGGCACAAGCCATCGTGCATCAGGCGCACCAGCTCAATGCGCTGGTCAGCAACCTGCTGGACATGGCTAGGCTGGAAAGTGATGTCTCGGGCCAAAGTGTCCACTTACGACGCGACTGGCAGTCTGTCGAGGAAGTCGTGGGTGCCTCGATACGGGCCGCCAAGCCCGCGCTGAAGGAGTTGACTGTTCGCACGGAAATCCCCGCCCATTTGCCACTGGTGGAGTTCGACCCCGTCCTCATGGAGCGCGTGCTGGTGAATTTGCTTGAGAATGCCGCCAAGTACGGTGCACCACCCGTTGTCATCAAGGCTTTTGCAACAGAGGAGAGCCTGGTGCTGACCGTAACGGACCATGGGCCTGGCCTGCCACCGTCTTTGCGTGGCAAGGAGCACATGCTGTTCGAGAAATTCACCCGGGGACAGGCTGAATCGGCGACACCGGGGGTGGGCCTGGGGTTGGCGATCTGCAAGTCGGTGGTGCACGCGCACGGCGGAACGATTTCTGCTGCCTGCGCAACTGGGGGCGGGGCGGAGTTCACCATCACGCTCCCGCGGCGAGAGCCTCCCCATGATCCCGATTTGGAAGATATGGAGCGGGACGTTGCCGTCCCTTGATGCGATGCAAATGCGTACCGTGTTGGTGGTTGAAGATGAGCCGCAGATCCGGCGCTTCGTTCGCAGCGCGCTGGAGGCAGAAGGATGGCAGGTTCATGAAGCCGCGACAATGCGCGAAGGACTGTCTGCAGCGGGTACCCGCCAGCCCGATCTGCTGGTGTTGGACTTGGGGTTGCCTGACGGCGATGGAGTTGACCTGATTTGCGACGTGCGGGGCTGGTCCGCCGTGCCGATCATCGTCCTGTCCGCGCGTACCGATGAGGCCGACAAGGTCAGGGCACTTGATGCTGGAGCTGATGACTATCTCACCAAGCCCTTTGGTACTGGAGAGCTTATGGCGAGGGTGCGCGCCAATCTGCGGCGTCCACGTGCTGCAAGAGGAAATGGCATCACCGTTGAAGGGGGTGATCCGGTTTTTCTGTTTGGCGATGTTGAAATTGACCGCAGCGCCCGCTTGGTGCGCAGAGGAGGGGTTGAAGTCCATCTGACGCCGACCGAGTACCGCATGTTGTCAGTGCTGGTTGCCAATTCGGGAAGGGTTATCACCCAGAAGCAGCTACTCCGCGAGGTGTGGGGACCGATGCGGTCTGAACAAAGTCACTACCTGCGAATCTACATGGGCCATCTAAGGCAAAAGCTAGAGGCAGACCCTGCACAGCCTCGTCATTTACTGACTGAGTCGGGGGTAGGGTACCGGCTTGCCATTTGATTCAAAAATCGATGGACTCCATTGCTAAACCGGTGCGCCTGACGCGTTCTCCGCAATAAACAGTGACCGTGCATTTTTACAGCTAGCGGTGTTTGAGAGGCGCTGCTCGGCGCTTCGCATGACCGCCTTCTTGGCCGGATTATGGTTGACCGATCTGCTGTTGATTGGTACCAGAGGTTGAGCATCCATGCCTGTCGATATCTTGTTGCGCAGCGACGTACGCGAAGGTACGCATGGCAACATGAACATTCGTTAGGTTGCGAGACGGTCAGTTCGGGACTACTTTTCTCCCTTGGTATGGATATGGCGTGCGATTTATCGCCCTCGGGTGAGTACTTAGGCATCGATCTCAAGGACGAGATACCGACCAAGGCCGTCAGACCGGCCTAACCGCAAGGGCGCGTCGGATTCAGCGGTCTAACACACGCAGCACCACTGCGAGATTCTTCACCGCAACTTCCAGCTCCGTCGGCGCATACGCGGCAAAGCCCATGAGGAACCCAGGCCGGAATGCGCCCGATGCATGCAATGGTGTAAGCCCGAGCAAATCGATTCCGGCACGCTGCGCTGCGCCCACGGCTTCCAGTTCGGGAATGTCGCGAATGAACCGACAGGGCATTTGCATGCCGCCGTCCGGCACTTCTGGCTCCACGAAGTCTGCCAAGTGCTTGCGCACGAGTTGCTCCAGGACATCGCGCCGCTCGCGATAGACGGCACGCATGGTTCGCACATGCGCCCCGAAATGCCCGCCCTCCATGAAGCGTGCCAGGGTCAGTTGCGCAATTGGAGCGCTGTGTCCGTCCAGCAAGGTGCGTGCGGCCGTCATCGGCGCCACAAGCTCAGGTGGCAGCACCATGAAGGCAGTACGTAAGCCCGGAAACATCGACTTGGTGAACGTGCCGATGTAGATCGTTCTCTGATGCGGGTCCAGCCCCTGCACACAGGCCGTGGGTTTGCCCTCGTAATGGAACTCGCTGTCGTAGTCATCCTCGATGATCCAGGCTTGGTGCTGCTGGGCCCAATCGATGATGTCCAGCCGCCGGTCCAGCGCCAAGGTGGCTCCGGTCGGAAACTGGTGCGAAGGCGTAAGAAACACCGCCTTGCCCGGTTGCCGCACCTGGCGCAGATGCCCCACCTGCATTCCCTCGGCATCCAGCGGGATGGGGACGCATTCCAGGCCTGCGGCGTCGAACGCCTTGCGTGCGCCGTGATAAACGGGGTCTTCAACAAAGATGCGGTCGCCGACGTCAAGCAGCACGGTAGCGCACAGAGTCAGGGCTTGCTGGGAACTGGTGACCACCAGCACACGCTCGGGGGTGGCATGCGCGCCGCGTTCCAGGTTGACGTAATTGGCAATCGCGCGCCGTAGCGGCTCCATCCCTTGCGGGGGGCTGTGCAGCAGTGCTGTGGTGCCCCAGTCCTTCAACACCTGCCGCTCAAGCCGCTCCCAGGTGGGCAGCGGGAACGTGCGTGTTTCCGGCAGGCCAGGAGCGAACGGGCGAGGAGTCAGAAAGTCTCGTACCCCGCCAGCGCGGTACATGGCCGCACCGCGCTGGCTCAGCCGCAGAGGTACACGCAGTGGTCCAAGGCGCCACGCCGTGCCACGTCCCGGTAAACGCAGAGCCCGCTCCGAGACGAAGCTGCCGCTACCCACGCGTCGCTCGATAAAACCCTCTGCATGCAACTGGCTGTATGCCGACTCCACCGTGTCGCGTGACACCTCCAGCGACTTCGCCAGGGCACGGGAAGCAGGCAGCGGCGTGGCGGCATCGAGTGCACCGTCGAGTATCAGTTGCCGGATCGCGCGTTGGATGCGCGCGTGCAAGGGCAACGCCCTATTTGCCGGATCAAGGACCCAGGCTTTTACCGATTCGAGTTGTGCATGCTTGAACAATTGGCCGGTATCGCATCAGAAAAATGGTAGGGCTCAGTATGCCATTCAAGGTCTATAAATCCTTACCAGGTTCAGTCCAATAGATCACTTACAAGAGCCCGATACAAACCATGCCATCCGCCTCGTCGTCCCCACCTTCCCGCTTGCTCGATCTCACCCACCCCATCGTCGCGGGTCTCATTTCGGTCATCGTCAACTATGGCGGAACTTTCATTTTGGTATTCCAGGCGGCCAAGGTGGCCGGCCTCAGCCCGGAGTTGACAGCATCGTGGGTGTGGTCGATTTCGATTGGCGTGGGAGCCACGGGAGTCATCCTGAGCTGGCTGACGCGCGAGCCAATCATTACCGCGTGGTCCACGCCGGCTGCAGCGTTCCTGGTGACGGCGCTGGCGACTACGCCCTATGCCGAAGCGGTGGGCGCCTATCTGATATCTGCCGCGGCCTTTGTGGCTCTGGGGCTGTCAGGCTGGTTCGAGCGCTTGATCCGGCTGATTCCGCCTGGCGTGGCCGCCGGCTTGCTCGGGGGCATCCTGCTCCAGTTCGGGATCAAGGCTTTCGGCGGCATGAGCGTCGATCCGTTACTGGCAGGTTTGCTGATCGTGACTTATGTGGTGCTCAAGCGGTTCAGCGCGCGCTATGCCGTCGTAGGCATTCTGATGCTGGGGCTGCTCTTTCTGCACATGCAGGATCGGGTGGACCTGTCGGGATTGGCGTTGAAGCTCGCCGCGCCGGTTCTCACCATGCCGGCGTTCTCGCTCAATGCTTTGCTGAGCGTCGCACTGCCGCTGTTCCTCATCACTCTCACTGGCCAGTACATGCCGGGCATGCTGGTGCTGCGTAACGACGGGTTCAAGACCAGCGCCAATCCCATCGTGGCGCTGACCGGGCTTGGCTCCCTGCTAATGGCACCGTTCGGCTCACACGCCTTCAACGTTGCAGCCATCACGGCAGCCATCGCAACGGGCCGGGAAGCGCACGAAGATCCGTCCAAGCGCTGGATTGCGGGCGTCGCAGCAGGTGTGAGCTACATCCTCGTCGGTGTGTTCGGCGTGACACTGGCCGCCGTCTTCATGGCCCTTCCGGCGACTTTTATTACGACGCTAGCGGGCTTGGCGCTGCTGGGCACCATTGGCGGCAGCCTGGCCACCGCCTTGGCCGACTTGAAGACGCGAGAAGCGTCTCTGATCACCTTCCTGGCTTCGGCGGCCAACATCACATTGCTGGGCATCGGTGGCGCGTTCTGGGGGCTTGTAATCGGATTGGTGGCCCATGCCGTGCTCAATGGACAACTGAAGCGTCGTTAGCGGCCGCTCATTACAGACCGGCTGCTGGGCCCGAGTTCAAGGAGGGGGCGAATGCCCGAGCCTTAGGGCAACCACGCCTGTCAGGGCCAGTCCGGCCCGGATGGCGCCGCTTCGTGATTGAGTTTCAGGCCCCGGGGCAGTCTGCGCGTGGTCGAGGCCCCGGAGCCCTGCTCGGAGTGAATGCTATGTTGTCTGTAGCGCATTTGCTGTTAGGCCTGATCCAGCCTCCGTGAAGGCGATGCTTACTGGTGGCCTCCCGGATCGCAAGAACTCGGTTTTGTGGAGATTCGGGGTGCAGGGCCGCCATTCAACTATGTCTTGGACTTTAGAACTCCGCCAACCTCAAACAATTCCCGTAGGCTCTTTGCATGAAAGTCTTTGGGAAGCGCTGGAAGTCCGTAATCCACCATGAGCGCATCGATTGCTCGATGGATGAGATCTTCCGGACTAATTCCCCACTCGGCAGCTCTGGCTCGCAGGCGGTCAGGCATGGTTTCGTCATCATCGAACTCGATGAGAAATGTCTTCATGGGATGGATCCTTTCTGCATGGTGACGCCGCACTCGCAACCGTTACTAGTCTCAGGTACTGGCGCTGCGCACCTAAAGAGCTAGGAGGTATTCGATGCTACTTTGGCCTGGAACGACACCGATCTCTCCGTGTTGTCGAGGAGGTGCGGACGAAAACCTGGACTACCAGGAGGTAGTTCATGTATTGCTACCAAGATCGAATCCGAGCCGTCGAGCTCTACATCAAGCTGGGCAAGCGCGTCAGGCCCACCATCCGGCAGCTGGGTGATCCAACGGAGAATTCTTTGAAGGGTTGGTACAACGCGTACCTGCTCAAGCTCAACTTGTCCGCTGGCTACGCAGGCCGTGAACCGAAGTTCTCGCAGGCGCAGAAGGCTGCAGCCATCCGCATCCATGTGCACGGGTGCGGGCAGGCCGCGCACGGTGCTGCGCTTGATGGCCCCTGAATCTCCAAAGCCTTCAGCAGCTAAAGAAGAATCTTCGCGCAGGAGCTCCACCGCGTGACGGAACGAGATGCCCTTGAGCTTCATCACCCAGTCAATGGGCCCACCGCCGATGCCGCAGCCAAAGCAGTGCCACAGGTTCTTGGCGGGCGTGACGATGAGGCTCGCGGTTTCATCCGCGTGAAAGGGGCAGCGCCCTGCCAAGTCCTTGCCCGTCTTCTTGAGCTCGACGCCTGCGCCCTCAACCAGGCGTTGCACTGCAATTTCTTCTTTTAGCCGCTGGATGTCAGTGTTTGGGATGCGGGGTATGGCAGCAAGTCCTGTGCGATGGATTCCTGGAAGCAGCCTGAGGTCTTACCCGGAAGACGATCCGGATTTTGTTAACTCGACATCAGAATACTACGTAAAGTAGTATTAAACACCACTCATCGCAAAGGCGGACCCTGTGCCCGCTACTGTCTCCACTTTCCCGCAGGCACACGCAGTCATGGCCATCAGCAGCGAAGAGCGCGATTTCTTGGTGACGTTGGGCGAGCGCATCGCCGCGCAGCGTCAAGCATGCGGCATCACGCAGGTGCAGCTGGCTGAGGTGTTGGGGGTGTCGCAGCAGACCGTGCAGGCCTATGAGGTAGGCCGCAGGCGCATTCAAGTCGCTGCGCTGCCAACCGTGGCCAGAACCCTGTCCTTGTCGCTGGAGGAGTTATTTGGAGAAGACACACAGGCCCGGCGCTCCAAGCGCGGCCCAGCGTCTAAATTGGAGAATCAACTGGAGCGCATCAGCACGCTTCCCAAGCCTCGCCAGCGCATGGTGATTGATGTGATCGAGGCCATGCTGGCTCAACACAGCTCGTAGCACACGCAACGCTGACACCATAAAAGAAGCCACCCGGAACCCCACAGCTTTAGCGGCTGGCAGGGGGTGCGGGTGCTTTTTGTTTTTTAAATGATGTTAATTTCTGCGGAGTTGGTGGTAAACGATAGCGTGCCCAATACCCGGCAAACTGCCCCAATCAATTAAAAATGCCAGCCAGGCCAAACTACTCATTGGATTACCCGGGAAGAAATAAAAACCAAGGAACACGAGAATCCCACCAAGCAAGGGTATCCAAGATGGCGAAGGCTGCTTTTTTATAAACGCCACATAAAAGCAGCGCCAATTTAGGAATATCAGCCAACTCCCGATCAAAAGCAAAAAAACGCACAAAATATTCATCATGGCAAATAAATCCTTTGCCCAAATAGGCCTTTCCAAGCACCATCAATGCCAACACCCGTTGGCCATCTGGCTGCACTTGCAGGAATTTGATAACTAGCACCCGTTCCGTATGGGGCAAATTGATTACCCATGCCAGGCTGCCATTTGAAAGATCGGGCGTAAGTCCACCAGTTTTGACCGCCCTTCATCACCCAATCGCCCGTTTCAAGTCCTTCGCGACCCCAGCGAGAAACAGTGATGGTTTCAGGTGCTGCACAAAACAAAGGCGCAGATGCTGATCCAACCAATCCAATAGCAGATGGCGTCAGCCCAGCAGTCACGGCGGGTAGTGTGATCGCTCTTGTCCACGCCCCCGCTCTTACGGCATCGTCCAGCGTTGTATTGCGCCTTGCTCCTGCAAGCGTCGTCAGGTCAAGAAACTGCAAGCCCACTGGGTCCACGAACGAAAGCGGATTCCCGCCCACATACCCAAACCGATTCCATCCACCCCCGAGCCCAATGGGATCCGCCTGGATATACCGCCCCGTGGCCGCATCGTAGTACCGATGCAGGTTGTACGCCAGCTTGGTCTCCGCATCCCACTGCTGGCCCGGATAGCGCAGGTCGAACGCCACTGCTTCGCCGTACGCCGTCCCCTGCCCATCATGCTTGTAGCCAGCGGCTGCCGTGGTGGGCTGCACTTCTCCGAAGCCAGTGATCAGCCACTGCCACACCACCTGGCCTTGCTGGTTCGTCATGCGCCTGGGGGTGTTCAGGTGGTCTGCATCGATGGCATACAGCCGACCGTTGATCTGCGCGGCGATGGGCATGGGGCCGCTGGCCGTGGGCAGATAGATGATCTCCGTCGTGTCCGTCTCTCCGGCCGGTGCAGTGCTGGTGGCGCTGCGTCGGTTGCTGTACTGGCCCAGAACGGTGCTGCCGATGCCATCTTCGTCATAGACGGTTTGCTGGGTGAGTGGGCTGGTGGTCGATAGCCTGGCGTCACTCTTGATCACGCGCTGGCCCAGGGCGTTGTAGCGGTAGCTGACGGCCTGGACGTTGCCGGGGTCTGCGCTGGCGCTGGCTTTGCCGATGCGCCCGTCGACACCGTAGTGCAGGTAGCTGTCGCCCTTCTTCGTCAGCGCCCCTGTGGCGTCGTAGGTGTAAGTGGTGCTGGTGGTCTGCGCGAGGCTGCCGGGCAGTTGCAGGGTTTCGGTGTAGCTTCGCAGCTGGTTGCCGCCACTGGTGCCCTGGTATACGCGCTGCAAGGTAGCCGCGCCTGCCGAGGTGGTGGCGCTGTAGTAGGTCTGGCTGCGGTTGCCGTTGGCATCCCAGGCATAGCCGATGCTGTCCATGCCAATGGTGTCGCTCAGGGAGTCGCCACTGGGCAGGGCAAGGCCTGGCGGGCCGCTATGAGCGCTGGCCGTCAAATGGCCTGTGGCGTCGTAGTTGTAGGCGCTGGTGATCACTGCCTGTTGGGCTTGCGCCGTGCCGGGCAGCATGTGCTGCTGCTTGATCTGGCGGATGCGCCCCGCCGTGTCCCAGGTGAGGTCCAGCAGGGCGCTGCCGGCTAGCTGGCCTGCGCTGGTGTACTCGCGGATTTCTTCAAGCACGGTGCTGCTACCCGGGCCGCTGGCGAAGCCGCTCCATTGCCAGCCGGTGGGCTGGCCCAACGCGTTCCAGGTGATATTCGCCAGCAACGGCTGGCCGTTCCACTGCATTCCCGTAAGGCGGCCCGTGGCATCGTACTGATGGGTCAATTGCCTTCCGCTGGCATAGGTAACGCTCGCAATCTGACCCGCACCGCCTTGGCCTGCGGGGATGTAGGTGTAGGAAATGCTGCGGGTGCTTCCGGTGCCCTCGTCATTCGCCAGCAACTGTGTCTTGCGGGTGATGCGCCCCAGGAGGTCGCGTTGGTAGCGGGTAGTGACACCAGCGTCTTGCACTTCTGACAGGTAGCCGATGCTTGCTTGTGGTGCGCCGGGTGCGTTGTAGGTGAGACCCGCCAGGTCGTAGCGCAGCGTGGTGCTAGTGTTGTCTGCGTATTGCAGTAACGTCGGGCGTCCCAAGGCATCACGCGTGATGGTGGTGGCGCGCCCCAGCGCGTCGGTCACTTGCTTTGGCAGACCTAGCGTGTCGTACTGGGCGCTTTGTGCACCCGCGTCCGCACTTGTCTCGCCCTTTGCGTTGCCCCGAGCATCGCGCTCGTAGGAGGTAGCTACACCCTTGAAGTCAGTAGCTCGGGTGATGGCATCGCCCGCGTCGTACACCAAAGACGCCTGAGTGCCGAGAGGGTCCTTCTCCGTGGCAAGCCGTCTCAGATTGTCAAACGTGTAGGAGGTGGACTGGCTCAATGCATTGGTCCGTCCCACGAGATCGCTACTGCCGTTATAACTATAGGCGACAGTCTGATTGCCTCCTACCGTTTCAGTGGAAATACGGTTGAAGCTATCGATCGTCCGAGACAGTGCGAAGGCCGTGCTTCCGGCGCTGTCCAATATCTGCTCTTGCGTTCTTTTGCCCATGGCATTCAACGCATAGCTGCCGGTGCCGCCGCGGTTATCTGCCCACCCGATCAGGCGCTGGGCTGTGTCGTATTCATACGTGATCTTGTACCCATCTGGCTGGGTAAGGGTTTTCAGCTGCCCGGTAGGTTGGTAGGTCATCAAAAAGGTCGCACCGTCCCCACTGATACTCGTTAGCCGCTGTCGCTGGTCGTACGTATACGACGTCACTAAACCCGTGGGGGCGATTTGCTCCAGGACGTTCCCGTGTGGGTCATAGCGCGTGAAACTTGTAACCCGCCCAGCGGAATCGGTGACGCTGCGAAGGTCGCCCCGTGTGGCAGTCTGGGTGGTGGCAGCGTAGTACGCGTACTGAGTCACTCCACCAGCAGGGTCCTGCTCGGTGAGGACCTGGGCATCCTCGTTGTACGTCCAACTCCAGACACGCTGCGGCGCTCCCGGGGCTAGCTGGGCAGAGAATCCATTGCTCCCGTTAGCATCAGCAGTCTCTTGCTCCACTTTCTTGCATAAGACGGCAGCCGGTGACCTATCGGGCAAAACGGCGGTGTTTGGCGCCCCCTGCAAAGGGATCGGACTGCCCGTTATAGACATACGTTGTCAGTAACTTTGGCTGTGCTACGCGCGTGTGCAAACTCCACGCTGGGTGCCATTGATAGGATGTTTTGCGGGCAGTTACGGGAAGACTCAATTGGCCGGAAGCCAGCGAGGCGCACGAAATGTTCGATGGCACTCCTTCCGTCATTGAAGTGCGTAAGCTGCGCGCTGGATCGTACTCAAAACAAGTAGGCCGCCCCTCATCGTTTCTCTGGAGAACGTTCCCCTTGGCGTCGCGTGTAAACGATTTGCTTGGTCCCGGCGATCTGTCTACCGAACTGGCGATGGTCAGCCAACTGAGCCAGTATCTTTCGCCGATCAGATTATAGTTATATCGATACTGGGTCCCAAGTGGGTCGGTAGCAATGGTTTCGTTTGGATATGCAGAGTAATAGCTGAAATTGTATTTATAAGCTCCACCAGCGTGCTCGCTGCTAGCAGCACGACCGTCACAGCGATACTTATACGTAGCAAACCGATTGCCAGCCTCGTCGGTAATTCCAGTCAGCAGATTCTCACCGTTTACAATGGTGCACCCATTTTGGGGAGTTGCCTCATAGTGATAGGCCTTTGCTGTGCTATCAGGATAGATAACGGTACTGAGTCGCGAAGGAGCAGAATAATCATAGGAATATACCTGCAGCGCAGGATCCACCATTGACTTTAATTGTCCCTCTGAATCGTAGGTGAACTTCAGACTCCGCCCAAAAGCATCTTTCGCCTCGACAAGGAGACCAAGGGAATCAAAATTCGCCGGTTTGCCTGTTCCCGTATAGATGTACGTGAGCCGGACGCGTCCATCAGCAGACGATTTTTTGGTGACGCGCCCGCGGGAATCCAACGTATACAGGAAGTTGTCACTCGATCGTACCCGATACTCATCAGCGGCACTTGTGCCTATCCAAGTGTATTGGTAGGCCGATTTGGCTGCCAGGTCAGCGGGCTCGCCCGTGTACATGAAAGCCCGGCCGTTTTCTAGCTGCCAGGAATGGGCGTTGTTGGCGACAGGATAGCAATACTCATCTAGCTTGGTTTTCGATTTAACCCAATAAGCTGGATAGCATGGACTGCCCTGGTCTGAAATCGCACCGTACCAGCCCTGATTCAAGATGGAGAAAAACTTCTTCTTGCCGCTTCGATAGGTTCGCTCGAACGTCAGTCCTGATTTTGTCGTCGGATAGTCAACTTCCAACTGAACCTTGTGGCCGCTAGCCGGTAGAACAGGGTTTCCGATACCATCGCAGTCGTCGCATGCATCGTCAGTAGGTACATAGATGACGCAAGATATTTGTTCATGGTTCGGATCGACTTTTGCCCGTTCCATATCGGTAACGGAATAAACAGTATCACCATTAAACACTGTAGGACACTCCCAGTGCAGGGTGATTGAAACTGCAGCTGCCCGGCCTGAGCCGTAGTCGGGTATCCCCTCGGAGTAGTAGTTAGAAACCCTGCCGTTATAGAAATAACTTCCAGCGACTGGGGCGCCAGCGTCACGGCAATATGTGAGGCCATCGCGATCGCTTACATGGCAGCTTGTATCGTGATACAGTTGAGAGGCGATACTGAATGCCTCTCCCATTGATTCTGCCTTTTCAACCACTATGGTGGGCCATCCGCCTCCACCTCCGAGCCATGCCGCAGCTTCGTAATAGAACTTGGGCTCGACGTTGATTTTTACTGTGCCCGCTTGTGCATTCTGGAATAGTGCGAGCAATAGCAATGGAAGATAGGCCAAGATTCTCATTTGTTGCCCTCAAGTATTATTGTTTCACTAGGTCCGACAAGATAGCACCTCAAATCTAGTGGCTCATGACGTGAGCCTGCACTGTAGCGAACCATCACCGTGTCAATGCATTAGGGCACTAGGGCATGTGTAAACATAGGTATCTTCTTTGCGCAGTCAGTGGCGGACAACTGACCTCTTTTGTAGTATCAAGATCTCCAACTCTTTAAGCAGTGACTTCCGGCGCGCACGCACGACCGATAAATTGCAGCCACGATGAGAGCTCGAGGTTACCGCGGCTGATCACGCCTAGCTTGGCGTCGGACGAGTTCAGGACCGGGCATCCTTGGCGCTTTGGTTGGCATCAATTGCGTTGCACCGGTGCCGCCAACATGCTGTCTCTGGACCCAGCGCGATGCCGCAGCTTCGTTGCTGCTAGAGGCCTACGCCCAGATTGGCACCCCTACTCGTAGAGTTCGGGACTTGCGAACTCATCTGGACGATCTGCAAACCAAAACTAGCATCCTACCGATGCCGCAAACTTAGCCCACAATGCTGGTCCACGGGAGTGGGCTGACTCCAGAGAGCAGTCTCAACCTCCTAGCAAGTAGCCTTCACTAGAGTCAAGATAGTCCTCTAGGTGCAGCAGCACCTGGCCTTCCCTTAGCAGTAGAACCCCATATTGCGGGTTCTCGTTCTTGCCCACGATGTTCAGCGATGGGTCTTGCAGCACTAGCGCGACATCGTGGTTGGTGCTGCGTAGCGTGGAGTAGGGTATACCCCGGACGGAGCCGAAGATTGGTCGATGGATGTGGCCGAAGAAGCAGTGGGCTATACGCGGCTCGAAGCTGGCGATGGCGGCCTCAAACGGGCCCGTGTTGCGCAGTGAGATGTCGTCCATACTCGTAATCCCGATTGGGAAGAACGGATGGTGCATGAACAGCAGCACGGGCTTTTCCGCGGCTTGCAGCGCGGCCCGCAGCCACTGCGCGCGCTGCTCGCAGAACACGCCCCAGTGCACTCCCGGCTCATTGGTGTCCAGGAAGATTGCGGTGTACCGCTCTAGTTGGACCACATACTGCACGAACCCGTTAGCGTCGCACGGAATGTGCGGGAAATGGCGCACGAAATTCACGCGGCTGTCGTGGTTACCGAGGATAGGATAGACGGGCATGGACAGCGCCGCGAGGCACTCGCGCAGGTGCTCGTAGGCGTTGTCATGACCGTAGTGGGTCAGATCTCCGGTGATGACGACGGCGCGGGCATCGGCATGGTGGCAGTTGATGTGCTCCACAGCCTGCTGCAGGCGCAGCTTGGGATCAAGCCCGTACAGCGCGCCGGCTTCCTTGACGAGGTGCGTGTCAGTCAGGTGAATATATTTGTCGAAGCGAGGCATGGCGGCAGGTTCTCCGGGCGCGATCAGTCGAGGAGTTTTTGCACGTCGGTGGCCATGGCCTTGAGCGCGTCCGCAGGCGTGGCAGAGCGGTCGAACACAGTCTGCGTATGGTTGTCGATTACATCGGTGATTTTCAGTCCGTTTTCCCCAGGGAAGGCATACCAGCCGGTCAGCCAGGGAATTTGCCTAACGGCGGTGTACTGGTTGGGATTCTGGTCATAGTAGCCCTTCAGACGAGCCGGGTCGTCGATGGGCAGAGTGTTGGCGGGGAAGTAGCCGGTGTTCTTCGTCATGATGGTGGCGCCTTCGGGCCCTGTGGCGAACTTGATGAACTCCCACGCTGCC
Source organism: Acidovorax delafieldii 2AN (assembly GCF_000175235.1). GTDB lineage: Bacteria > Pseudomonadota > Gammaproteobacteria > Burkholderiales > Burkholderiaceae_C > Acidovorax > Acidovorax delafieldii_B. Next base: position 63,217 of record NZ_ACQT01000004.1, read on the forward strand.
TTTTGGCGCTCGGGATCCCGGGTGAACATCATGGCAACATTGCCGCCTGCAGGTACGCGGCCGTTCTGGGCGGGCACGGGGAACAGGCCGGTCGCCAGCTTGAAACGGTTGCCGATTAGCTTCTCGATCTGACCTAGGCGCGATGTGGACGTGACCAGTACAGCCATGCGGCCCGAAACGAACATTTGCGAAGCCTCCTTGTAGCTGATGTTGTCCATGGTGCCGCCCAGCGCCATGCGCCCCATCAGCGCCATGGCGCGCTGGCCGGTGGCGTCGTCGAACGCTACTTTTTTTTCTGACGCATCCAATATCTTGCCGCCCATCGAGAACACCAGCGACTGCCACAGCCAGTTGCCGGAGATGCGCCAGTCGAAGTACAGGCCGCTCGTGCCGGCATTGGCTTTGCGCGATGCGTCGGACACACGCAGGATGTCGTCCCAGGTCTTGGGAAGCTGCGCTGCGGCCATCCCGGCCTTATCCAGAAGGTCCATGTTGTAGTAGATGATGGGCGTGGACAATGCGAATCCGATGCCGGCCTGCTTGTCTTGGATTTGCCCGAGTGCCAGCAGGGACGCGCTGTAGCCGCTCTGCTCCCAGTTCTTCTCCTTCCGCATGAAGGGCGTCAGATCGACGGCGATGCCGCGATCCACGAAGATGCGCTGCCGGTTCAGTCCCTGGAACGAGACGTCCGCCAACTGCTTGGTGACCGCGTGGCGCAGCGCTTGCTGGGCGGCCACTTCGTACTCAGGCGTGGGAGAACGGAACTTGACTGCGTAGTCGGGGAACTTCTCAGCAAATTTGCGAGCGATGGCCTGCTGGGTGTCGTTGAACAACTCCGGGTAGGGGTAGTCAACGACCAGCTCGACTTTGGCGGCATGGGCTGCGCCCAGTAGGGACAGTGCGCCGATGATGGTCGCGGCGAATCTCAATTTCATCATGAACTCCTTCAAGCTTTGACACCAGAAAAGGTGACACCTTCGATAAAGCGCTTTTGCGCGAACAAAAAGAACACAACCAGCGGGATCGTGATCAGCACGACGCCAGCCATCAGCGGGCCGTAGTCGCTACCCGCGTCCTCGTTGGCAAAAAACATGGCGCCCAGTGGTGGCGTGGCCAGCTCCTGGGTGTTGACCACCAACAGTGGCCAGAAATAGTCGTTCCAGTGCCACACGACCGAGAAGATGGAGAAGGCAATGACCGACGGCATGCACGCGGGGAAGACCACGCGCCACACCAACTCGAGCTCGCCCATGCCGTCGAGCCGCGCGGCGTGGATCAGATCGTCAGGGATGCTCTTGATAGCTTGGCGGAACATGAAGATACCGAAAGCCGACGCAACGAAGGGAATGATCAACGCGGCATGGCTGTCCAGCAGTCCCATGTGATAGAGGAAGACGTACAGTGGGATCGCCGTCGCCTGGAATGGCACCATCAGCGACAGCATTACCAGCCCCCAGGCCAAACGGTGGCCGCGGAACTGCAGCTTGGCAAAACAGTAGGCGGCGGGGAAGGCCAGCACGATCTGCGCGACCAGGATGCCCAGGCACACCACCGCGCCGTTAAACAGGTAGTGCAGCAGCGGCACGCGGGTGAGCGCGGCGCGGTAGTTCTCCCAGGCCGCCCAGTCACGCGGCAGCAGCCGCAGGCTTGCGTCGAATATTTCGCTGGCCGGCTTGAGCGAGATGGAAATCATCCATACGAAAGGCAGCAGATACAGCAGGGCCAGGGTCATCAGCACGGCGTGGCGCGCGCAGCGAGCTGCCAGCGAGGGGGCAAGAGGTGTGCTCATGAGTAGTGAGTCCTTTTATCCATTCCCTTGTGCTGCACGAGCGTGAGCACGAAGATGCAGACTACGAAGACCACGGTCATGGCGGAGGCGTAGCCCATCCTGAAAAATCCGAAGCCTTCGGCGTAGATGCTGTGCAGCAGCACGTCTGTGGCTTTGTTGGGGCCGCCCTGCGTGAGCACGTGCACGGTATCGAAAACCTGCAATGCGCGAATGGCGCACACAGTGACGACGAACAGCATCGTCGGCCCTAGTAACGGCAGCAGCAGCCGGAGCAGGCGGTCCACCGGGTTCGACATTCCATCCAGCCACGCAGCTTGGCGCAGCTCTGGTGGAATGGCCTTCAAGCCCGCCAGAAACATCACCATTGCGAGCCCCGACATTTGCCAGATGCCAATCACGGCCAGTGTGGGCAGCGCCAAGTCATAGTCCCGGAGCCAGTTGTATGGCCCTATGCCGGCAAGGCCGATCAGCCGGTTTAGCAGGCCCAGAGTGGGGTGCAGCATGAATTGCCACACTACGGCCATTCCGATCAGAGTGGATGCAACGGGCAGGAACAAGGCGGTGCGATAGAAGCTGCGCAGGCTGGTGTGTGCCTCAATCAGCACGGCGCCCATCAGGCCGACAGTGATAGAGCCGAGCGACACCCAGATGAGGTAGTAGACGGTGTTACGGAACGCCTTGCGAAAGCCCGGGTCGTCCCACAGGTTGCGGTAGTTCTGCAGTCCAATCCAATCAAAGTGGCTGGCGCCGAACTGCCAGTCTGTCAATGACATCACTGCTACGATGCCCATGGGCGCGAGCAGCAGCAAGGCCGTTAGTGCTAAGCTGGGTAGCAGCATCAGGGTGGTTTGCAGGCGCGGAGCTGACATACTCATGCCTCCACGCGGCGGCCTTGCGCGTCGAAGAACATTGCCTGCGCAGGGTGGATGTACAGCGTCGGCGCGTCGCCCTCGCGCGCCGGCTGCGTGGCGTCGGCCATCACAGTGATGTGCTCCTGGTTGGCCGTGCGCGCTGCCACGATCTTCTCGCTACCTGCATACTCGACCGACTGCACTCGCACCTTGACGGGCCACGTGTTGCTGGCGGCCTGCCACAGGAATTGATGCGGACGCACGCCAACTTCCACGGCCGCGGCGGGCGCGGCCTGGCCGGCATCCTCCGGCAAGGATTGCAGCGACAGGATGTTGATTTGGGGCGAGCCGACGAAGCTGGCTACCTCCTTGCTAACCGGACGCTGGAACAGCGCCTCCGGGGTATCGAGTTGCAGAATCTGCCCGTTCTTCATGACCGCCACGCGGTCGGACATGGACATTGCCTCGTGCTGGTCGTGCGTGACGTAGACGAAGGTCACGCCCAGTTGACGGTGTAGCGCGCGGATGTCGCCGCGCAGCGACTGGCGCAGGTTGGCGTCGAGGTTGGATAGCGGTTCGTCGAACAGGAACAGTGAAGGCTTGCGCACCATGGCACGCGCCAGCGCGACGCGCTGGCGTTGCCCGCCTGAGAGCTGCGAGGGCTTACGCTCCCATAGGTGGTCGATGCCCAGGGCCTGGGCCACCTTGCGTCCGCTCTGTTCAATCTCCGCGCGCGCCCGGCGCACGGCGGGACTGGCATGCCTCACGAGTGGCAACCGCTGCCAGAACGAGAGCTGGCGCATCAGTAGCGGCGTGCAGATGTTGGCGCCCACCGTCATGTGTGGATACAGCGCATACGACTGAAAAACCATCGCGCAATCGCGCTCGGATGGCGTCTGCGCCAGGATGCTTTGGCGATTGCGCCGGATATCGCCGCTTTCCGGCAGCTCCAACCCGGCCAGCAGCCGCAGCAGCGTGGACTTGCCGCAGCCGGATGCTCCTAGCAGTGTCAGGAACTCGCCATCGCGGATATGCAGATCCAGCCCGTCCAAAATGGTGGCGTCGCCGTAGCGTTTGGTGATGCCTCGGATGTCGATGTGCGGCATGGCGGTCAGCGGCCCAGCAGTTGGGCAAGTTGTGCGAAGGATTCGAAGCGCAGCGCTGCGGGTGACAAATCGTTCAGGTGCCGGTGGTAGCCGCTGAGGTGCGCAGCGAATGGCACTCCCGCTGCGTACGCGCATTGCGCGTCGATGCGGGAGTCGCCCACGAACAGCGCCTGGCTTGGTAAGGTCGAGAGTTGCGCTAGGCAGGCTTGCAGCGGTTCCGGGTGGGGCTTAGGGTGCGCCGTGTCACCCAGACAGATCAGCGCATTGACGGCGGCGTCTAGGCCGTGGTGGCGCAGCAACCGCAGGGCGCTGGCGCGGTCGCGATTGGTGCAGATGCCGATACGCCTGCCATCCGCCTGTAGTTGTGCCAGCAGTTCCGACACTCCCGGGTACAGCGGAGCGTCCAGCGCGAACTCGTCCAGATAGCGGGCTAAAAGATGCGCCTGTTCACGTTCCTGACGATCGGTAGCGATCTGCGTCTGCGCCGTGGCCAGCGCGAACATGGGGCTGATGCCCGTGCTCAGTTCCTCCTTCAGCAGCCGCAAGTCGAAGGTGCTGCCTGGTAGGGAGGCATGGAGCGTGGCGACGAGGCTGGGCCAACTGTCAATCAGAGTGCCGTCCAGGTCGAAGATGCTGGCTTTGTAGCGTGTTCCTAATTTCATGATCGAAAATGTACGTGGCGATCATGAAATTCCCGTGACACTGATCATTTGCGATCTTTATTGATCGATTTTGGTTTGTGAATCACAATTGCATCCATAGAGTGGGGAGCCGAATGATCAAAGCTGAACGACATCAACAAATCCTGGCGCGTATGCAAGAGGCTGCATCTGTCACCGTGAAAGATCTAGCCAAAGCTTTTTCCACATCGCCCATCACTATCCGGCGCGACCTGATAGAACTGGGCGAGCGCGGCCTGCTCGAACGCATCCACGGCGGGGCGATCGCGACGCAGGAAGTTTTTGCCGAAGGCTCAGAACGCTACGAGATGTACACCTATGGAGAGCGCAATGACCAACAGTCGCAGGAAAAGGCTGCCATTGCCGAGTGCGCCGCGCAGTTCATCAGCGATGGCGACAATATCTTGATCAACGCAGGCACGACCGCACAGGCCCTGGCGCAGGCGCTGCGCGGGCACCAAGACCTGCACGTCATCACCAACGGCCTGACAGTGGCCAGTACCCTGGGGCAAGGCGCTCGGACCAGCGTGTATGTGCTGGCCGGGCGGTTAGATGCGCGCAAGCAGGCCACAATTGAGCGCCCAGGCGAGGAGGGACTGTCTCATCTGCAGGTTCGCGAGGCTTTCTTGGGCGTGCATGCATTGTCGACCCAGGGCATCTACATGCGTGACCCGGAAGACGCCAATATGAATCGTGCGTTCATGGCTGCGGCCCGGCAGGTGACCGTGCTGGCCGACTACACCAAGTTCCAGGCGTTCGCCAGTTTCCGCATCGGCTGCTGGCAGCAAGTGCGGCGCCTGATCACGGACGAACGGGCCAACCCACTGGTGTTGAAAGCGATTGGCGAGCAAGGCGTAGACGTGATTATCGCCGGACAAGACTAAAAAAGATCGCTGCCAGCGCTGCTGTAGCTTTTAGTAAACGTTCTTGTTCGGCCCTCCCTAAGTGTTCATCACGCGCACTTCTATGCTCATTGGATAGGCCGGGTTTTTCTACGAAACCATGGGCAGTCCACCCACGGGGCAGGCGACAAGCTCTTCATGGACTACGCCGACCAGAGAGCGCCCATCGTCGATGCCAGCACCGGGGTATGCAGCAAACGCCGCATAGCAACACCGTAGTTTTCTCTTAGATCACTTTGAACCCATGGCATGCGACCAGGTTATGTCGGCGCTACTCAAACCGCAGAGCATGCACAACCGCGCCGTACCCAAACTCTACCTTTGAATCAGTTGACACCTTTGACCCGGAGCTTGGTGTTATTTATATTACATATCTACGTGATCTTTCCCTTTATCCCGTCCACAAACTGTGGCGTCACCCTGCTTCTTGGAAGCATCTCCGGCCTCCGAATATTGCAAAGAAATCAACAATGGCGTTGCAACAAGAATTCGCTCAGGCTGAGGCCCCTTTGCCAGGGGATGGTGTGGTTCTTGACCTGTGGCTGGAGCACAGCTCCGCCTCCGATCGCGACCCCATTGGCTTGAAAGGCGAGCCTTCGTACCGGTATTTCTGGAACACCTGGATTCGATACCTCCGGACAGGACGGAATGGTGTTCAGGATCAGTCTATTGCCTGGCACGAGGCAATCAACGAAGACGTCGCGGGGTTTCTCCAATCTGGCCCTACTGCCCGGAAAGCCGGGTCGGCGGTCAGCGACGTTACACGCCGTCGATACTGGCGTTTGCTGGAGCGCATTTATGAATATGCCAAGCAGCAAGGGTGGGTGGCCATCAACCCAGCAACGGTGATGGAGGAAGACGACATTCCACCGCAGGAAAACTCCCAAGGCGCCATCGTGTTACCCCGTGTATGGCATGCCCTCGGCAAGCAGCTTGAGCGACCCATAGGGAAGGGCGCAACGGCACAGGCTTTGCGAGACCGTGCGCTGCTTCTCTGCTTTGTCGAACTAGGCCTGACACCGATGGAAGCGCGCTCGCTCACGCTCTCTGATGTGCTGTACGAGGCAGAGCGGGGAGGCCAGCGCGCGAGCGCTCTACAGATCGATGGACCTGGGCCTAGGCAGCGCCGCAGGATGGTTCTGCCAGACAACGTATCCCAAGCTGTTGAAACATGGCTTGGGGTACGTTGGCAAATTGCGCGCACCCCGGAAAACGTGATCTTGTTCTGTACGACGAGAGGCGGGAAACAGGGAGCCAAGGGACAGATGACGCCCGTGATGTTGATGTTGCTCGTGCGGGATGCGATTACCAAGGCCGCTACGGAGGCGAACCAGCCGCTGCCGCCACGTTTGGGGCCACAGATCCTGCGCAATACACGCTTGACCATGTGGCTAAACGCCGGAGTTCCTGCAGCCGAAGTGGCGGTATGGGCAGGGCTGAAAAACGAAAAAGGGCTGCACCACCTGAGGGAGCACCTCAATCCTGAGGTCCGAGCGACGGTGGCAGGGTGCAGATCGAACTCTCCAACGGACCTCGACTGCGACTCCAGCGTCTGCTGCTGATCGGCCGCTCGCAGCGGCTAGGCCTGGCTGACTAGACGCAGCCATGCACCTGGGCTGCCCATGTCGATGCGGAAAAGACCTTGCGCGCCTTGGGCGAGCGCGGCGACACCATCCGTACAATGCGGCGCGCCATGCGCGGCGAGCCGCGCGAGCTGACGGTGCTTGAGCGGGGAGACGCTAGCCGAGAATTATCGTTGGGCGCGTCGCTGCCAAGGGGCTGGCCGACAAGCTGGCGAACTATCCGGCCGGCGTCGTTGGCGGAGGTGAAGGGGGCAACCGACCGGAACAATTCCGCACTGCCAAGTGATGGCCTGTGCCGGGCGGGCTATGTGGAGCGCGTCGCCGAAGGACCATGGAAGGTGCCGAGCATCTGCCGGAGCGGGTGCCGCCAGTACCGGCGCGCAGCGCCAAGGCGATGTGGCCGTGGCGCTTGAATCGCGCTTACCCATTGAACGGCAGGCCTGCGTGATCGGGGCCATTTGGCTCGACCAGCAGTTGATCGGTGGTGGCTCCGCACTGGGCGACCTGGGCTTTGGCGGCGAAACCAAGCAGGCGAAGCAACCGCGCTCCGACTTCCTGGCGGAACAGGGGATGGCCGAGCGACGCTGGTAGCGCGTGATGCCGGCGCAACGTACTGGCCACGCTGCGCAACCGGGAGTTGGTACGGGCGGCCAAGGACATGGGCGCTGCGGCGTCATTCTCGCCAGCGGTCGTTACGCGACGCCCGATGACGGCATGGGCCTCTTGCTGCTGCGATCGAAGACCTTGTTCTCTGGATGTTCAGCACGCCAGTCGCGGCCGCAGGGGGGCCGTAGGCACGCTTGTTGAAGGGGGGCGCTCGGACGAGCTGAATGGTCGTACGATGAAGCAATTTCGAGCAAGGGGATATGCACAGTTAGCGGTGATCAATGCCCTGCATCTCAGTTGCGCAAACACAAGCCAGGTAAACCGCGCCCAACATGGAGTTTGTTGCCGACGGTTACCTGAGTTTTCTCTCGACGGATGCTAGTGCGGCACATGCCTGACGAGGTGTCAATGCAATGCGCCCGTAGTCAGAGCGTCGCGTCCTTGAGCTTCTTCAATGCGCGCGTCTTGATCTTCACCGACGCGGGCTTGGCCGGGAACCAGCGCTCTTCGCCGGTAAACGGATCCTTGCCAAAGCGCTTCTTCTTGGCGGGCACTTGCTGCAGACCGATCTTCATCAGGCCCGGCAGGGTGAACTCACCGGAACCCTTTTTGTGCACCGAACCCAGAATGGCCGACTCCAGCGCAGCGAGCACCGCTTTGGCGGCCTTGGGCTCTACGCCGGACTGCTCGACCAGGTGGGCCACCAGGGTGGTCTTGTTAAAAACTGCCTTGATGGGTTTGACGGCAGCCACGGGCTTGGTCGCTACGACTTTCTTGGTGGCGGGTGCCGGCTTCGTGGTCTTCTTGGCGGGAGCGGGGATTTTCTTTGCAGTGGCCATGATGGGTCTGGTGAGGTCAAGAGGTTGAGGTGCTCTGGCTGGAGAATCCAGGCAGATGAATCGATTCTAGGAGCAGGGCGCGCGGACACTCGCGCAGCACACCCTGGCGGTGCTCCCATACACTCGGATCTTTCGAATGCGCGTCACGCCATCGCATGAGCGGTGATGCGCCATCTGGAGCCTTCATGTCCATTGCATCGACGACCTTGCTATCTCTTCAACAAGCAGGCGAAAGCCTATATGCAGCCCGACAAGCCTTTGCCCAGGAAGTGCAGCACAACGCCAGCCGCGTAGTGGGCATCGTCGCCAGTGAACCCTTCAGCAATGATGCCGATCGTGCCTATGGACAGCTACGCACCATTGCGCGCATGGCGCACGAGCTGCAGGCGATGGAAGAGCAGCTCAAAACCCTGTACGGGTCCGCCATGGAGCTAACAGCCCCCGAGACACCGGTACTGGTCGCACTCTCTGATCGCCACCCAAGCGTCCGAGCCCATCCGAATGCCACTGGCACTGAGGGTGCGGAAGACGTGGTCGTGAAACCTGCACTGCAAAAACAACCACCGAAGAAGCGGGCCGCTACCAAGGTGAGTACTGAGTCTGTGGGCCGGCCTCCGCGCCTGAGCGCCAACGATGAAAAGGTCCTGGGGTATCTCCAGCAGGTCCTGGACCGGCGTGGCTGGAAGACATTCACCCAAGCAACCATTGCTCAAGGGGCAGGAATTCCTTTGGGATCCGTGGGCTTGGCGATGCGGCGGGTGATTGCGGCAGGGGCAGTTCGTGAGGGAAAGAAGGGGAGCTATCGGCTTGGTTAATATCCCTTCATCGCTCGTTCCCGCCCATGCTTAATTAAAACCGGCGCCTTCATAAGGTATGAGTGGTGGTGTCCCCTTCTGCTGGATGCAGGTAGAGACCGAGCTGCGCGACCGGGGCGTGCGGGACATCTTCATCGCCTGCGTCCACGGGCTCAAGGACTTCCCCGATGCCGTCAAGGCGGTGTTCCCCAAGGCGGTGGTTCAACTGTGCATCGTGCACATGTGTTGCGCCACAGCCCGAACTACGTCTACTGGAAACGCAGGAAGGATGTGACGGCTGATCTGCGCAGCATCTACACTGCCGCCACCACGGAGGAGGCCGAACTGTGCCTGGGTGAGTTTAAGGCCCGCTGGGATACCGAGTACCTGCTCATCGGGCAGTCCTGGCGCAGGAAGTGGAGTCGGCTGGCCGTTCTTAGATTACCCAGCGGAAATCCGCAAGGTCATCTACACAACCAACGCCATTGAGTCAGTGAACATGGGGCTGAGGGAACGAGCAAAGACAGGGACTCATTCCCCAGCGACGAGGCGCTGACCAAGTTTTTCTACTTGGCTCGGCGCAACATCAGCCAGAAGTGGACCATGCACATTCGAGCCTGGAAGGCCGCGCTCACCCGCTTTACCGGAAAAAGCAATGTCGCAATGACGCACTGAGTTAGATTCTTTAAGCTATTCAGTGTTACAGATTTCGTAACTTACCCATGACCACGTACGCAGACCTACTCGCACAAAAAGAATCCCTCGATAAACAGATCGAAATTGCACGGAAGGCAGAAGCGGCGAGGGCACTGGCTTCCGTCCGGGAGATGGTCCAGGAATTCGGGTTTACTGCTCAGCAGGTGTTTCCTTGGACGCCCGAGGAGCAAAAAAAGAGGGTGGCAGCCAAATACTATGACCCGTCCTCAGGAGCCACTTGGACTGGCCGTGGAAAGCCACCAAAGTGGATTGAAGGAAAGGATCGCGATCAGTTTCTGATCCTGTAAGTGCTGAGCGATTTGCGTAGAAAGAGGGGCACATCTGGTTTTCGCATCGTTCAATGCTGCAGTGCACTTCTTGGCAAAAACTCCACCCCCGTGCGCTTGACCAACTCCTGGTAGCTGATGGGGCGGCCCACCGTCTCACCCTCCCGGTTCTCCTGCCAATGCGCCCAGGCACGCTGGGTGGTGGCGTCATAGACCAGCTTGTACAGATAGGTCGGAACCCGCACCCCATTGGCCCCAATGCGAGGTCCGTTGTCCGTGAACACCGGCCCCGTGATCACAAACACGTCCCCCTTGGCCCGCCGCACATAGTGCCGCGTGTCCTGCTCGATCTTGCTCCAGGCCCCGCCGTTTTGCTGAGGGTTCTGGGGAACCATGTTCGCCAGGCTGAAACTCTGCGCCATGGCGGTGGGCGTGGACATGTCCCCCGCAGGCGCCATGTGTCCGCGGCTGTAGCCGGAGTTCTTGTAGTCCTCCAGTTCGGCGCGCTCACTGCTGGGCAGCCGTGCATCCGCAAAGAACCGCTTGGCCCGCTTCTCATTGGCGCCCTCGATGATCTGGCGGTTCAGGCGCTGGGCCACATAGACGGGCGTCCGGGTCGAACCGCTGTGCAAGACCGCAAACGCCTCATAGCAAAGCTCCCGAAGCTGGGGGCGGTGCGGGAGGGCGGGTGGCGTGCCATGGGCGAAGAACTGCGGGCACTGCGCAAAGCTCGTCGGCTCCGGGATGAGCAGGGCCGCACTGTCGAACTGCGGAAACCGCGCCCAGGAGAAATTGGGGAGGACCGCGCCCGTGAGGGACAGTGCCAGGACGGCTGCCAGGCGCACACGGCCAGGCCAGGAAAACAGGCGATTCACAAAGAAGGGCAGGAACAAAAATGGGAGCCCGATTGGAGCATCCCTGGCCGCCGGTCTGAGGGTCGAACGCGCAGAAACCGCTGGGATTTACAGCTGCTTGCACTGCCAGTGCGGAATCCACCTGTTCAGGAATGCCCGCTCTGCTGTTGGAGACAGATCTTCAGCGCCTCCAGGAATTCCTTGGCATTGAGCTGCGCCTTGTCTTCCATGCAGTTGTTGAACAGCGCGTGGGCGTACTTTACCGAGCGGGCAATGCGATCGAACTGCTTGGCCAGGGCCTGCAGCTCCTCGGAGGTGTAGGCATAGTCGAACCGCTCGGCGGCCGACTTGGCCGGCCGCCCATAGGCCACCGCATTGCGGCCATGCAGCCGCAGCAAAGCATGGTCCGGATGGGTGGCCTCCCAGATGGCCGGCACGCTGTGCGGTGTGCCCTGGGGGCCATCGACGATGGTGTGCACCAGTCCCAGGCTCCTGAGCATGGCCAGGGTATCGGCCGTCACCGCATCGTTCTCCCACCAGCTCGGGTGCCGGAACTCAATGCTCAAGGTATGGCCTGGCAGGTGCTGCAGGCAGTGTTCGATGTGCTCGATCACGGCCTTGTGGCGAGACACCTTCGGAGAAAACTGAAAATGCACCAGGCCCAGCTTGCCATTGACCTGCAAGGGCACGAGGCAAGCCGCAAACCGCTTCCACAGCTCTTCCCGCAGCTGCGCATCCATCTCCTTGTAGACCATTCTGCGACCGGCCCCCAGGGCCTGCTTGATGTCCCTGGGCAGCACATCCGTGCTGGTCCACTGTCCCGTGAACAGGCTGAAGGCTTTGACATTGAAAACAAACCCCGCAGGCGTGCGCTCCGCCCAGTGCTGCACCGTGGTCACCGACGGGATCGCGTAGTAGCTGGTGTCCACCTCCACGAGGTTGAACTGGGAGGCATAAAAGCGCAGGCGCGCTTCGGGTGTCTTGACGCTCTCTGGATAGAACTTGCCGCTGTCCAGCAGCGTCTTGTCTGTCCAGGATGCGGTGCCAACCAGGGGCACGAAGGGAAAGGGTGCGGGATGCTCCATGGGGCCTCCTTGGGTTCATCCTACATGCGCTTCTTTGGAGAAAG